>NZ_UBIZ01000216.1:0-11288 GCF_900465275.1 Parafrankia sp. Ea1.12
CCCGACTCCAGCTCCAGCTCCGTCCCCGGCCTTCACCGAACCGCCTACCGCCGCCCCCGCCGGAGCCGGCGGCATCCCAGCGGCCGGCGGCGTCGCGGCGGGTGGGGCACCGCGCCGGTCCGGCCACGGCCGCCGTCCCTGGCTGGTCGGCGCGATCGGCGCGGTCGCGTTCGTCGTGGTCTGCGCGCTCGCCGCCGTGCTGCTCACCCGCTCCGACGAGCCGTCGCCCTCCACGCCCATGGTCGCCTCGGCCGTGAACGGGCCCACGGCGGACCCCGCCAGGCCGCCCTTCGATCCGAAGGCGGGCCTCCCCGGTCCGGTGGCGCCCGGGCCGGGCCTGCCCGTTCCCGGCACCCCACCGGGTGGGCTGGGAGCCGGCGCGCCCGGTTCACCGCCCGCGGGCGCGGGCGGCCCCGCGACTCCCCTCACCCCACCGCCGGCCGCGACCACGCCGGGAGCGACCGCGCCACAGGCACCGGCCCCCACCCCGAAACCGGCGCCGTCCAGCACGGCCGTGAGCGGATGCCCCGGCAGCCCGAGCCACGGCTACAACGGCGACGGGTACGGCGTGCTGACCGAGGCCTCCTCGCTGCGCAGCGGGCCGTACGCGGCATGCGGCGCGGTCGCGAGCCTGGCCAAGGGCAAGAAGGTCTGGCTGCACTGCAGCGTCGTCAACGGCCACAACAACCTGTGGTGGTGGGCCCGCCTGGACGGCTCCACCACCGCCGGCTGGATCTACGACGGAAGCCTCAAGCTCAGCTACGTCGACGACAACGACGACGGCAGGACGCGGATCTACAGCTGCGACGGCACGTACGTCAACCGCTGACACCACTCGCCACTCCGCACAGCACCGCGCGCTGTCCGCCGGCAGGCGAATCGCTGTTCACGGTGCACATCCAGGCGATCGTCCCTGCCCCAGGAGATTCCGCCCGTTTCGCGTCAACCTGACCGGACATGCCGGCATCTATCCGAATGCGGCAACCACGCCGCAGAGGAGGACTCGATGACGATGTCCGATCGACCGGGCCGACGCCCGGCCGGCAACGGAACCACCCGCACGCGCCGGAGGCGGCACCTGGCCGCACTGACGCTCCTGGTCGCCGCGGTCTCGGCCATGATCCCCGCGCAGGCGGCCCTGGCCGGGGGAAACGGACCCCAGCCGTTCGTCCGCGCCCGGGCGGAGGCCGCCGCCAAGGCGGCCTACGCGCAGGCGTTCACCGGCCCTCGCCCAGGCGATACAGAACTTCCCCGAGGCGACACACACCGCCGCTGTGACCACGAGCGACATCGTCTTCACCGACCCGCGGCACGCGGCACTTCGTTTCCGCATCGCCTACCAGGGCGGGATCGACTTCGGGGAGCAGAACGGTAACGCCCTGATCGTCGATGGCGAGTGGAAGGTCAGCCGCGGCACCTACTGCATGGTCATGGGATGGGCCGGCGCCACCTGCCCATCACCGTGACCTGCACATCACCGTGAGCTGCCCATCTCCCTGACGCGGCTCTCGGCCGCCCGGTGGAACGCGGCCGGCGGCGGCCCGAGCGGGCTGCCGCCGGTCCGCGCGCTCCCAGCTCTGTCACCAGGTCAGTTGATGGCGAGAAGCTCCACCTCGAAGAGGAGGTCGGAGTTCGGCGGGATGACGGGCGGGAAACCGCCGGGGCCGTACCCGTAGTCGGGCGTGATGGTGAGCACGGCCTTCTCACCGAGGGAAAGCTGGGGAACCCCCTCGTCCCATCCCTTGATGACCCTGCCGACACCGATCTCGGTGACGAACGGCGCGCCCCGGTCACGGGACGAGTCGAACTGCCGGCCGTCACGCAGGGTGCCGACGTAGTGAATCGTCACCCGGTCCCCCTTCTTGGGGAAAGTCTTGCCGTCTCCCTGCGAGAGGGTTTCAATCGAAACGCCCATGCGATCAGCCTTTCCTCGATGGTGGGACGTGTGCCTGCGCCGGCAGGCTCCCCCGGCTGGAACCGGGCAAACTGCCACCGCGGACCGCCGCTCCCCCGCGGACAGGAACCGGGGGTGCCCCGGAAGTATGTCAGCGCACGCCACAGCATCATCGGTGCCGGTCGGTGAGGCGGAGCGCTGGGACGGCGTGGCCCTGCCGTCCGGTCGTCCGGTGCGCAGCCATAGGATCACTCATCGTGCCGGGGGAAACGGGCGGTTTCGCGATGGTCTCCGATAAGCATCACCGGAGGCCGGGCGCCCGATCATGATGATTGACCGAGCGCGGGTGGCGGCGGCGCTGCCCGGCTGCGAGCTGGGCGACGTAGGTCCTCGCGATGTTCGCTCACGAGGCGCCGCTCGACGCCGACAGGTTCTTCGCTGACCTCGACGCCGTCGTCGACCAGGGGCTTCCCGGTGAGTGAACGTGCCTGAACGGCTCAGCCGAAGGTAGCTCGACACGAACGATCCTGTTGAACGTGCCGCGAGGATCGGACGACTGCAGCGCACCGAGGCAGGACCCACCCCAAAGAGGGAGAACCACCCCCACCAGCCAACCAGGCCCGCCGCTCGGGGGCTTCGGGGGTCGCCCCCCGAAAAAAACAACGGCCCCCCGGGAAGCCGCCCCCCAGGGGCGGCAACCACAGCGAACCGGCTCGAGCGGGCGACGGGAATCGAACCCGCGTTGCAAGCTTGGGAAGCTCGTGTTCTGCCTCTGAACTACGCCCGCATGGTGCTACCGCATCTTACTGGACTCGGGCGGCACGTGTTCCACCGCCACCCCCGGACTTCGCGCTCAGGCTGGTCCGCCCCCGGTCTGTCACCCTGGTCGGCCCACGGCCCGGTCACCCGTCGACGGGGTGGACGTCGGCCGCGCGGGTGACCTCGGTGCCGTTGCCCTGGTGCAGGAACCGCAGCGGCTCCCGGCCGGCGGGCTGCCTCGGGCGTTCCTGTGCCGGCACCGGTGGGACGTCCAGTTTGCAGGGCTGGTCGGGTGAGACGCGGACCTTCTCGCCGTGGTGCAGAATCGTGATCGCCTCGCCCTCGAGCACCGTGTAGGTGGCGGACGAGTCGACCACCTCGACGCGGAGCTGGCGGGAGCGCACGCGCAGGCCGAAGGCGAGCCGGCTGAGGCCTTCGGGCAGGCGGGGGCTGAAGGAGAGCAGCTCACCGGTGTCACGCAGCCCGCCGAAGCCCTCGACGAGCGCGATCCAGCTGCCGGCCAGCGAGGCCATGTGCAGGCCGTCGCCGGTGTTGTGCTCGATGTCCTTCAGGTCCATGAAGGCGGCTTCGCGCAGGTAGTCGTGCGCGAGGGACATGTGACCGCATTCGGCTGCCATGACGGCCTGGCAGCAGGCGGAAAGCGACGAGTCGCGGACGGTGAGCGCCTCGTAGTAGGCGAAGTTGCGCGCCTTCTGCTCGGCGGTGAACGCGTCGCCGCGGCGCTGCATCGCCAGTACCAGGTCGGCCTGTTTCACGACCTGCTTGCGGTAGAGGTCGAAGTAGGTGAAGTGGAGCAGCAGCGGATACTGCTCCGGCCTGGTCTGTTCGAAGTCCCACACCTGGTGCTCGGTGAATCCCTCGGACTGCGGGTGGACCCCGAGGCGTTTGTCGAACGGGATGAACATGTCCTCGGCGGCGTCGCGCCAGCTCGCGGCGGTCTCCGCGTCGACCCCGAAGGCCCGGGCGTGTTCGGGATGGCGCCGGACGGCGTCGGCCGCCCCGACGAGGTTCCGCTGGGCCATCAGGTTGGTGTAGACGTTGTTGTCGGCGAGCGCGGAGTACTCGTCCGGGCCGGTCACACCGTCTATGCGGAAACGGCCGGAGAGGTCGTGGTGGCCGAGGGAACGCCACAGCCGCGCCGTCTCGATGAGGATCTCCAGACCCACCTCGAGCTCGAACTGCTCGTCCTCGGTGGCCCACAGGTAGCGCAGGACGGCGTCGGCGATGTCGGCGTTGACGTGGTAGGCCGCCGTCCCGGCGGGCCAGTAGCCGGAGCATTCCTCGCCGTGGATGGTGCGCCAGGGGTAGGCCGCGCCGTCGAGGTTGAGTAGTTGGGCACGCTCGCGGGCCAGCGGGAGGATCGAGTGCCGCCAGCGCAGCGCGTCGGCGGCGGCGGCCGGCACGGTGTAGGTGAGGACGGGCAGGACGTAGCTCTCTGTGTCCCAGAAGGCGTGACCGTCGTACCCGGGGCCGGTGAGCCCCTTCGCGGGGATGGCCCGGCGCTCGGCCCGCGCGCCGGCCTGCAGGACGTGGAAGAGCGCGAACCGGACGGCCTGCTGCACCTCGGCGTCCCCGTCGACCTCGACGTCGGACCGGCGCCAGAAGTCCGCCAGATACTCGCGCTGCTCGGCGACGAGGCCGTCCCAGCCGGTCTGGCGGGCGGCGACGAGGGCGGCGGTGGCCTGGTCGCGCAGCGCCGGCAGGGAGCGCTGCTCGGACCAGCCGTAGGCGAGGAACTTGACCATCCGCAGGGTCTCGCCCGGCTTGAGGACGGCCGTCGCGGTGACCCAGCCGGTGTTGGGCTCGCTCTCCGAGGTGACACCGAGCGAACGCGGGCCGTCGAAGATGTGGTCCATCGCCGCGGCGACCCGGATGTCGCTGTGCCGGGTGCGGTGGACGAGCTCGACCATGGTCTCGCGGGCGCGGTGCCGTTCGGAGATGAGCGGCGACTCCAGGACGGCGGCGGCGCGCGGGTCGCCCCTGCGCCCCGGAAGCTGCTCGTTGGCGACCAGCTCGGACTGGATGACGACCCGCGCGGTGTCGCCCACCGGTTCGATCTCGTAGTGGATCGCGGCGGCGGAGCGCTGGGAGAAGGAGATGAGACGCTGGGTGCGGATCCTGACCCGCTGCCCGGCCGGGGAGACCCAGTCGGCCTCCCGGCGCAGCACCCCCTCGCGGAAGTCGATCGTGCGGGTGTGCGCGAGAAGGTCCCCGTAGCGGACGTCGAACGGCTCGTCGTCGACCAGCAGGCGGACGATCTTGCCGTTCGTGACGTTGATGACCGTCTGCCCGGACTCGGGGTATCCGTATCCCGCCTCGGCGTACGGAAGCGGCCGCAGCTCGTGGACGGAGTTCAGGTAGGTACCGGGCAGCCCGTGCGGATCGCCCTCGTCGAGGTTCCCGCGCATGCCCACGTGTCCGTTGGACAGCGAGAACAGCGACTCGGAGCGGGCCAGGTCGTCGATGTCGAGCCCGTGCTCGGTCAGCGACCAGGACTCGATGGGGTAGGAGGGCCTGCCGATCACGCGTCGCCCCCACCGGTGGCCGGGCCGGCAGACGCGGAGCCGCCAGACGCGGAGCCAGCGGAGGCCGGGCCGGTCGAACCTCCACCGAGCAGTTCGGCGAGGTCCTCGACCA
Source organism: Parafrankia sp. Ea1.12 (assembly GCF_900465275.1). Lineage (NCBI taxonomy): Bacteria > Bacillati > Actinomycetota > Actinomycetes > Frankiales > Frankiaceae > Parafrankia > Parafrankia sp. Ea1.12. The sequence goes on from NZ_UBIZ01000216.1 coordinate 5,312, forward strand.
CCCGGTCGGCGCCGTTGCCGCGCAGCGCCTCGGCGTGGCCGACCCGGTCGACCCCCACCACGTAGCCGAAGCCACCGGCCCGGCCCGCCTGCACCCCGGCGATGGCGTCCTCGAAGACGGCGGCGGCGCCGGGGGCCACCCCCAGCGCCTCGGCACCGGCCAGGAAGGTGTCGGGGGCCGGCTTGCCGGCCAGGCCGCGCTCCTCTGCGACCAGGCCGTCGACCCGCGCCAGCAGCAGGTGCTCGATGCCGGCGGCCCGCACCACCTCGGCGCAGTTCGCACTGGACGACACGACCGCACGCGGCACGCCGGCACGCTCGAGCTCCTCCAGGTAGCGGACGGAGCCGGCGAACACCTCCACGCCCATCTCCTTCAGCTTCTCCAGAAGCAGGATGTTCTTCCGGGTGGCGAGCGCCTGGATCGTCATCCCGGACGGCGGGTCGCCGGGCACTCCGGGCGGGAGGTGGATGCCCCTGGAGTCCAGGAACGCGCGCACGCCGTCGGCGCGCGGGCGGCCGTCCACATGGTCGGCGTAGTCGGTGGCGATGTCGAAGGGGACGAACGGGTCACCGGACCGCCTAGCCCAGTTCTCGAGGAAGTCGTCGAACATCTCCTTCCACGCCGCGGCGTGGACGGCGGCGGTACGGGTCAGTACCCCGTCCAGGTCGAACAGGCATGCCTCGATGTGATCCGGTAGCCCCAGCATCGGTCCCCATCCTGGATCGTCGTCCGGCTGCGTCGCCAGCTCCCTCGCGCGGACCGGTTCCCTCTCCGCACGGCAGTTCCCTCCGCAGTCAGAGTGTCACCGAAGGCGATGTCCCGTGACGGCAACCTCGCACGCGTCCGGGATGCTCCTACCCGAGACACCACGACTCCCACACCGCGACGGCGGCGAAATCACCGCAGTCCGCACATCCCGCCATCAGAGGGCCGCGATGATCCACCGGGCTCGTGCCGGCAGGACGTCCAGGCGGCTGCGGTAGCGTCCACGAACGTGCTGCTGTCCGACCGGGATATCCGGGCCGAGATCACCGCCGGCCGCGTCCGGCTCGACCCCTACGACGAGGGGCTGATCCAGCCGTCCAGCGTGGACCTGCGGCTCGACCGCGCGTTCCGGGTGTTCCAGAACCACCGTTACAGCCACATCGACCCGGCCGTGGAGCAGGAGGATCTCACCGAGCTCGTGGCGCCCGAGGGCGACGAGCCGTTCGTCCTGCACCCGGGAGAGTTCGTGCTCGGGTCGACGCTGGAGGTCGTGACGCTCCCGGAGGACCTCGCCGGCCGACTCGAAGGCAAGTCGAGCCTGGGCCGGCTGGGCCTGCTGACCCATTCGACCGCCGGGTTCATCGACCCGGGCTTCTCCGGCCACGTGACGCTGGAGCTGTCGAACGTCGCGACGCTGCCCATCAAGCTCTGGCCCGGGATGAAGATCGGCCAGCTCTGTCTGTTCCGGCTGTCGACGCCGGCCGAGCACCCGTACGGCTCGGCGGTCTACGGCTCCCGGTACCAGGGTCAGCGCGGGCCGACGCCGTCCCGTGCCTACCGCGACTTCACCCGGGCGGCCGTGCCCGAGATCCCCAACGGATCACACGGCGCCTGACCGCACACACGACGACGGCCGCCCCCGAATCCCCGGGGGCGGCCGCGACGGCGTGGCTACTGCCTGATCCGCTCGCTACCGGTTCAGCTGCTCAGCGGCTCCGCTGTCGGCGTGGGCGTCGGCGCGACCAGTGAGCGGGCCAGCAGCTGCGAGACGTCGAGCACCTCGACGCTCTCCTTGGCCTCGCCGGCGAGCTTCTTCTCGGTGACGGCGTCGGAGAGCATCACGATGCAGAACGGGCAGGCCGTCGAGACCACATCGGGATCGAGGCCGAGGGCCTCCTCCATGCGGTCGACGTTGACCCGCTTTCCGATCTTCTCCTCCATCCACATCCGCGCGCCGCCGGCGCCGCAGCAGAAGCCACGGTCCTTGCAGCGGTGCATCTCCTGGCCACGGATGCCCGGGATGGCCTCGAGGATCTCCCGGGGCGGGGTGTAGACCTTGTTGTGCCGGCCGAGGAAGCACGGGTCGTGGTAGGTCACCGAGGAGTCGATCGGGGTGATCGGGACGAGCTTGCGCTCCTCGACGAGCTTGCCGAGCAGCTGCGTGTGGTGGACGACCTCGAACGTCCCGCCGAGCGAGGAGTACTCCCGGGCGAGGCTGTTGAAGCAGTGCGGGCAGGTCGCGACGATCTTCTTGACGCCCGTCTCGTTCAACAGCTCGATGTTGGCCTTCGCCATCTCCTGGTAGAGGTACTCGTTGCCGAGGCGGCGCGCCGGGTCACCGGTGCAGGACTCCTGGCTGCCGAGGATGGCGAACTCGACCCCGGCGGTGTGCAGCAGCTCGGCGAAGGAGCGCGCGACCTTCTTGGCCCGGTCCTCGATGGCGCCGGCGCAGCCGACCCAGTAGAGGTACTCGACCTCGTCCGGGATCTGCTCGCCCTCGTCGAGGATGCGCACCTCGAACGGCAGGTTGTCGGTCCACTCGGTGCGCGAGCGCGGCGAGACACCCCACGGGTTGCCGTTGTTCTCCAGGTTGCGCAGCATCACGCCGGCCTCGGACGGGAACGCCGACTCGATCATGACCTGGTAGCGGCGCATGTCGACGATGTGGTCGACGTGCTCGATGTCCACCGGGCACTGCTCGACACAGGCCCCGCAGTTGGTGCACGACCACAGGACGTCGGGGTCGATGACCCCGCCCTCCTCCGCGGTGCCGACGAGCGGGCGGTCCACCTGGGGCTGACCGGGCTCGGGGACACGGCCGAAGCCGGACTCGGGCACGTGGTGGTGCACCTTGTGCTTGCCGGAGCCGTCCTCGGACGCGCTGGCGGCCGCCTTCGTGGTCTCCTCGGCGCTCTCGCCGTCCTCGGCGTCCTTGGGCGCGAGCAGGTAGGGAGCCTTCGCGAAGAGGTGGTCCCGGAGGTCCATGATCAGGAGCTTGGGCGACAGCGGCTTGCCGGTGTTCCAGGCCGGGCACTGGCTCTGGCACCGCCCGCACTCGGTGCAGGTGGAGAAGTCGAGCATGGCCTTCCAGGAGAAGTCCTCGACCTTGCCGACCCCGACGATCGGCTCGTCCTCCTCCATCAGCTTCTCGATGTCGGGCGTGGTGCCCAGCGGGCCGAGCGCGACCGGCTCCCGCTTGAGGATGACGTTGATCGGCGCCAGGCCGATGTGCAGGTGCTTGGAGTAGACCACCAGCACCAGGAAGCCCATGATGATCGCGATGTTGAGGAGCAGGAACACCGTCTCGATGTGTTCGTTGGTGTGCTCCGAGAAGGCATCCAGCGGCAGGCTGACCAGCCAGGACGCGAACGCCCACTTGGTGTCGCCCTGCGGGTGGGTGCCCGCGTTGAACTGGGCGCCACGGGTGATCAGCAGGGTCACGATGACCAGTGTGATCATCCCGAGGATGACCCAGGCCGGGCCGATGTGGGAGCCGTAGAACCGGGACTTGCGGTCAAGCCGGGCCGGGGCGTTGCGCAGCCTGATGACCGTGAAGGTGATCAGGCCCGCGAGCACGGCGACTGCGAAGAAGTCCTCGAGGAACCCGATGGCCGCCCAGTGCCCGAACAGCGGAATGTGGAAGTCGTGGTCGAACAGGGCCCCGTACGCCTCGACGATCGTCAGGCCGAGGATGGTGAAGCCCCAGAAGGTGAAGGCGTGCGCCAGGCCGGGCACCGACCACTTGAGCAGCTTGCGCTGGCCGCCCACCTCGCTGATCTCGGTCCAGATCCGGGTCGGCAGGTCGTCGAGCCGGCCCTCCGCCGGTTGACCGGACCTGATCAGTCTGGTCAGCCAGAAGACGCGGCGGCCGGCCACCGCGAGAGCGATCAGCGTGATCGCTAGACCGATCGCGATTCTCACAGGTCCTCCATCTGTGCTATCCGGTCAGTGCTGACCGGTGTTGACCGACGACAACCGGTGCCGCCCGGCGACGCGGCGAGCCTACCCGTACCCGCCGGTAACTTCCTGAGCGCGACGGCCGCCCCACCCTTGACCATCAACGCGGAGCGTTCCGCTGCCACCGCGACCCGCGTGACGGCCATCGGGCCCACTCCGAAGCGCAAGCCTTCCCGTGACCGTACGACCCGCGACGAGCGGAGTGACCAGAGACACGTCACGATCACCGGACACGCATCACTCCCCCTCCGAAAGTCCCACAACGACACCATCCGGGGTGGCTCCCGGGGGCCATCACCTTTAGATCCCCCGCTCCCGACCCCGAACACCCCCGACCCTGCCACGACGTGGTCCGAGTGGGGCGGGATCGGGGACCTATTGGGCTGATCTTGCCCGGCGTGCCGGGGAGCCTGCTACTTTGAGTGGCAGACAACCGCCCGAACCACGACTCTCCGCACCGTCCGTTCTCGTCTGGCCACCCCACGAGCCCCAGGTGGGACCACATGGTCCAATCGCCGGGTGGCACGTGTTGTGGCACTCCGCCGGCCGGCGGCCTGTCGCTCGTGGATCATCCAGAGCGCTGATGTCAACTCTTGTGATGACCATGAGCCTCCCCGCACCATGGGTGGGTGCCTCGGTCCGGGCGGTCACGGGATCACGCCGTGACCGGGTCGGGCCAGAGGTTTCAGCCGGCCGGCTACAGCGCTGTCGCGACGACGCCCGGCGCGCTCCGGAGAACGGTCTCCAACCACGTTGACGACCCCTGCGATCCATGGTGGGCACGATGGCGACGAGCACCAGGCCGGCGACGCCCCGGGCCGGGCGGCCCGGGTTCTCCCAGCACACGGAATACCTGCGCGCGCGAGAGAACCAGGCGATGGTCCGACGCGACCGCCTGGCGCGCGAGGTGCCGCGCGCGGCCATCCGCGCCGCGGTGGTCGGCATGGGCCTCGGCCTGGTCATCGGGTTCGGGCTCGGGCTGCCCGGTCTCGGCGTGGCCGTCTTCGTGGTCCTGCTCATCGTCTGGCCCGGTGGCATCGCCGTGGCCGCCTTCGGTGTCTCGCCGGACGTCGAGACCCTGCGCGAGGCGGCCGAGGCTGAGCGCAAGACCGCCCGCGCGATCTCCCGGCTCCGCCGACACGGCTATGTGATCATGCACGACCGGGCCGTCCCCTACTCGCAGGCCACGATCGGGCACCTGCTGATCGGTCCCGGCGGCGTCATGATCCTCGGCAGCGACACCAACAAGGGCATCGTCCGCTACACCAAGGGCGGTGCCATGGTGGACGGCGAGTCGCTCAAGCCCGCGATCGACAAGACCTCATGGCTCGGCGGCGAGGTGCGCAACCAGGTCCGCGCCGCCCTGCCCACCACGAAGATCCCGGTCTACCCGGTCCTCGTGATGGTCGAGGCGAGCGTCCTGTGGAGCGACGGCGCGCTGGACGGCGTCACGATCATCAGCGTCAAGGACGTCGTCAAGTACGTCCGGAGCAAGCCCGGGCGGCTCAACCCCGGGCAGGTCCAGCAGGTCCTCGCCGCCGCCCAGCGGCTCTTCCCGCCGTACTCCTCCAACCGGCTCGCCGAGCACGTCGTCGTCGACCGCGACCAGTGGCTCACCCTGATGGACGCCCTGCGCACAATCCGCGAGCGCGGCGGCGACGCCTCCGAGATGCTCGAGCGCCTCGCCCAGATCGAAGCCGACCTCGGCCGCCAGGCCGATCTCATCGACCGCGCCGGCATGCCCCTCGCCCGGGCCGCCGACCAGCCCGACGGCCCGACCGACAGCCCACCGCCCGCTTCCGGGACGGACACGGCGACCGACGCGATCGGCCTGCTGGACGTGGACGGAACAGGCACCGCCAAGTCCCTGGAGGGACCCCCGCGAGCCCGCCCCGGCGAGGGCCGGCGCGGCCGCATCCTGGCCGCCGTCCGCCAGCCACGGGGCAGCGAGTCCATCAGCACGTCGAGCCGGCCCCGCGGGGGCGACGGCCCGACGACGGCAAAGGGCGACCAGCCCCCCGCCCCCGGCGACGAC
>NZ_UBIZ01000217.1:0-24882 GCF_900465275.1 Parafrankia sp. Ea1.12
GATCCGCACCGGCCGCCCCCCGGGTACCACACCCCCCGCGCCCGCGTTGATGGTGTGCTGCCCGACCCGACCCGCAGCACCGGCGGCGGTGGCGGCCTGCGCGATCTGCCGGGCGGGATCCCACGGGTCGACCGGCAGGGGTGGCGCCGAGGAGGCGAGGCGGATCAGCGCGTCCAGGTCGACCGCCGACCCGACCAGCGCACCGAGACGCCGCACCGCCTGCGCGGCCGCCGCGCTGCGTTCCGCCGCCGGCACCAGCCCCAGATGCCGCGACGGGGTGTGCACCGCGCCGTCGCGGGGCACCGCGCCCAGCACCGCCACCCCGATCCCGGCCAGCGCACCGGTGAGGATCTGCCGGTGCCGGTCCGACCCGACCCGGTTGAGGATCACCCCGGCGAGGCGTACCCGCCGGTCGAACGCGGCGAACCCGCAGACCAGCGCGGCCACCGACCGCCCGGCCCCGGCGGCGTCGACGACCAGCACCACCGGCGCGTCGAGGAGCCGGGCGACATGCGCGGTCGACCCGTGATCAGCCTCCTGCCCGGCAGCAGGGGCGGCGACCCCGTCGAACAGGCCCATCACCCCTTCGACGACCGCCAGCTGCGCGCCGGCCGCCCCGTGGGCGAACAGCGGGCCGATCAGATCCGGCCCGCACAGCACCGCGTCCAGGTTGCGGCCGGGCCGGCCGGTCGCCAGCGCGTGATAACCCGGGTCGATGTAGTCCGGGCCCACCTTGTGACCCGACACCCGCAGGCCGCGGGCGGTCAGCGCGGCCATCAGCCCGGTCGCCACCGTCGTCTTCCCCGCGCCGGACGTCGGGGCGGCGAGCACCAGCCGGGGGATCAGCCCGGCGCTCACCATTCGATGCCCCGCTGCCCCTTCTGCCCGGCGTCCATCGGATGCTTCACCTTCGTCATGTCGGTGACCAGATCCGCGGCGTCGACCAGCGCGGCCGGCGCCTCCCGGCCGGTGATCACCACATGCTGCCCGTCGGGTCGGGCGGCGAGCACCGCGAGGACCTCGTCCAGGTCGATCCACCCCCAGCGCAGCGGATAGGTCAGCTCGTCGAGGACGTAGAGCCGGTAGGTGCCGGCGGTCAGATCGCGGGCGATCTGCGCCCACCCCTCGGCGGCCGCGCCCGCCGGGTCGGCGGCCGGGTCGAGGCGGGCCTGCACCCAGCTCCACCCCTGGCCCATCTTGTGCCAGGTCACCGTCCCACCCTCACCGCTGGCCGAGAGCACCCGCAGCGCCTTCTCCTCCCCGATGCGCCACTTCGCCGACTTCACGAACTGGAACACCCCGACCGGCCAGCCCTGCGCCCAGCCCCGCAACGCCAACCCGAACGCCGCCGTCGACTTTCCCTTCCCCTGCCCGGTGTGCACGATCAGCAGCGGACGGTCCCGGCGCTGCCGCGTCGTCAGCCCGTCGTCGGGGACCTGCGCGGGCTGCCCCTGCGGCGCCATCAGGCGACCCGCCCGGGGACGCCGCCGGCCTGCGGGAGGGCGTCGAGGTCGACCAGGTCGGCGCCGAGCACGGCGGCGAGCCGCCCGGCCAGCCCGAGGCGCACCGGGCCGGTCTCACAGTCCACGACCACACTCGCCAACCCACCCCGGCGCACCCGGCCGGCCGCCCCGGCCCGGCGGCCGGCACCGTGGTCCGGGACCGCTGCGACATCGGCGAAGCCGGTTGCGGCACGACGACATCGGGCCCGACCACCAGGTCCGTCGGCTCCCCCGTGCGGGCCGCCGGCCCAGCACCTGACGCGGCGGGCGCCCGGGCGCCCGCCCGAGGCGGCGCGCTCCCCTCCCCCGACGCGCCGGGCCCCGCGTGCGCCGCCGCTGACCTCGACGCCGCTGACCTCGACGCCGCTGACCTCGACGCCGCTGACCTCGACGCCGCAGGCCGAGGCGACGCGGACCCCTGCGCCGCGGACCGCGACGGCACGGGCACCGGCCGCGGCCCGGACCTCCCCGACCGGGTGAGGACGGCGACGAAGGCCGGATAGGCGTCGGTCAGCCCGGGATGGGCGAGCACCATTGCCAGCGCCTCCGTCCCCGCCTCGAAGAACGGCGCGACCATGCCCTCGTCCGCGGCGAGCGCCACCGCCCGGGCGAGCAGGCCACCGGCGCGGGCGTGGTCGTCACGCCGGGCGGCCGCGACCGCGCCGAGCACGCACGCCGCGACGAGTCCCGCGCCGCCGTCGTCGGCCCGCAGCAGCGGGGCGAGCGCCTCCTCCGCCGCGGGAACGTCGGCGCAGGCCAGGGCGCAGCGCGCCAGCGCGAGCTGGGTCTGCGGGTCCGGGGCCGCGCGGTCGGCGTCCCGCAGCAGCAGCCGGCGGGCCGCCTCCGGATTACCGGCGGCGACGAGCAGGTCCGCCTCGGCCGCCCGCCTGGCCGCCACGCACAGCGGCGGCATCGGGCCGGTCCTGGCGACGAGCAGCATCCGCCGGGCCGCGCGCACCTCGTCGGGTGATCCGTCGAGCAGGCGCAGCCGCGCGGCGCAGATCGCGGCGATCCCGCCGAGGAACGCGGGGTGGGCGGCAGTGATCGTCATCCGCGCCGCGCCCAGCCACCGGTCGGCCTCGACCGGCTCCGCACGCTGCAGGTGAACCAGCACGGCGGCCAGATACGCCTCGGGCAGTCCGGGGATGCCCCACCGCTCGCCGGGTCGTGCCCCGCCGGGGACGCTGGTCGCCGCATCGGGCAGGCCGGCCAGCGCACCAGAGCGACCGGCCAGTGCTCCGGACGGGTCGGCCGCCGTGCCGACCACCGCGTACAGGTGGCTCTCGGCCTGGCGCAGCCGGCCGCGCAGCGCGTACTGGAGGGCGAGTGCCCCCAGGCAGGACACCTCGACGCCGCCGAGCCCGGCCCGCCGGGCCACCTCGGCGCCCTCGCACAGCAGGCCGGCGGCGACGGCCAGCCGGCCGAGCCACAGCTCGCCCCGGCCCCGCGCGCACAACGCGAGCGCGCGGGCCCGCTCGTCCGGCACCCGACCGGGCCTCGACGGAGCCCGCTCGGCCCCAGCCCGGTCGATCACAGCCCGGTCGGCCGCGGCGTCCGGATCGCCCCCGGATGCCCGTGCCGGCCCGGCGGCGGCGCCCGCACGCGGTGCCGTCCCGGCGGGCGCGCCACCCGGCGGCCCGGAACGCTGCAGCCGCCGGGCCGCGGCGATCATCGCCGCCGGTTCCCCGGCAAGCTCGGCACGGTACGCCTCCACGATGTCGATCCGGTCGACGAGCGTCCGGCGGCGGGCGGCCGCCGGGCCCGACCCCGCCGCAGGCAGCTGCGCCCGCGCGGAGGACAGGCTGGCCGAACCGGCCTCCAGCCGGCCGGAGCGCAGCTGTGCGACGGCCAGGACGAGATCGCACTCGGCCGACAGCCCCGCCGCCGCGGCGGGCAGCCCGGCGACCAGCGCATCGAGCTCGGGTGAGCGTCCGAACAGGACGTCCACCAGCGCCGGGCCGTCGACGAGCAGACAGGCGAGATACCACCAGTCACCAGCGCGCGACGCGTGACGGGCGGCGTCGGGTGTGCGGTCGTTCGCGGCGAACCAGAGGGCGGCGCGGAGGTTGAGCTCGCGGGGGTCCTCCTCCGGATCACGCACGAGCACACCGCGCAGCATCGACGCGAACATCCGATGGAACCGGTACCACTCCTGCGTGGTCTCAGCCGTGGCCTCCTGGGTGAGGCGATACTCCGGGCGGCCGTCCGGCAACGTGGCGACGGCCGCCGGGAGCGGACCGCCCACCCCGTCGTCCGGGTGGTCGCCGGCACCCGGGTGAGCTGTCGCAGCCGGCCCGTCCAACAGCCGGACGAGGAAGCCGCCCGGGCGCGCGAGCTCACCGAGCAGGTGCGCGGATGTCTGGGCGGACGCGGGCGCCACCGCGGAGACCGCGTGGGCGAGCGGGGCGCTGATCCGCTCCAGCACGCTCGTCCGGAGCAGGAACCGTCGGACGGGCTCCGGGTACTCCTCCAGCACCTCCGCGTGCAGGAACTCGGCGATCGCCGCCCGCGCAGCGCGGGACGGGTCGAGCTCGGCCGGCAGAGCGCCGCTCCCCGCGCGGGACGGGTCGAGCTCGGCCGGCGGGACGCCGCTGCCCGCGCGCTCGGCGTCGCGGCCCGGGACCACGTCGGCCGGGACGGGGACCGGCGGGGCCGGCGCCCACTGCTCGTCCCGGCCGGCGGGCGCGCCGGGGGCCGGCCTCCGGGCTCCGCTCGACACCGCGCACGCCGCGGCCAGCCGCAGGCCGACCGCCCAGCCCTCCGTCGCGCGCCGCAGCTGGGCCGCCGCGCCGGGCGGGACGCGCAGGCCGTGGGCGGCGAGCAGTTCGACGGTCTCCGCCGTGGTGAAGGCCAGCTCCGCCGGGCCGATCTCGGTGACCCTGCCCTCGGCGCGCAGCCGGTGCACGCGCAGAATCGGCGCCCGCCCCGACAGGACGATGCGCAGGTGGCCCTCGCCCTCGCTCGCGAGCAGCTCCAGCCCGGCGAGATCATCGGGATCCCGGACGAGGTGCGCGTCGTCGAGGACCAGCACCGCCGGGGCCGGCAGCTCGGCGAGCTGGTTGACCAGCTCCCGCCGGAAGCGCTCAGGGCAGATCCAGGCGTCCGCGGCGACCAGGTGCGCGAGACGGTCCCCGGGAGGCAGGCCGGCGTCCCGGGTGAGCCCGCGCAGGATCTGCGACCACAGGGACACGGGCGGACCGGGCCACCGCGTCGTGCTCCGCGCCAACGGCAACAACGACAGCGCGGACGAAGGCGACCCCGGCTGCGACCCCGACGGCGACCGCGGCCCGCTGGCCACCGGATCGCCACCTGGGTGCTCGGCGCGCGCGGTACGCCGTCCGAGCATCGGGTCGACGCGCAGCCAGACCACCGGGTGCGCGGGCCGACCCGATCGCGCCCAGTCGGCGAGCGCCATCGTCTTGCCAGCGCCGGCCGGTGCGCACACCACGGTCAGCGGCCGGTCGACCGCCTCGTCGAGCAGCGCCAGCAGCCGCGGCCGGGTCACATGCGGGACGACCGGACGCGGGGGGACCAGCCTCGTACCCACCACCGGCAGGTCGCCGGCCGGCGGCGGCTGGATGCGCGGCCGCGCGGCGGCCCCGTCTCCCCCACCGGCCCGGGGCATGGCAGACCCGGGCGTTCCGAAACGATCGTCCGGTTCGTCCGCGCCGGCCACGCACTCACCCCCACTTCCCAAACTCAGGGTAGTGGTACAGCTACTTCGAGCCACCGGCAACCGGGCGCGAGAGCGGTGTCGGAAAGAAGTACGCGCCGCCCTCAGGACGCGCGCGCCGCCCGGCGAGCCGAACTCGACGCGCGCAGCGCCGAGGCCGCGGTCGCCACGAAAAGGACGTCGAACCCCATCTGGACGGTGACGACGACCCGGGCGGCCTGACCCGTGGCGTGGATGTCCCCGAAGCCGACCGTGGTCAGCACGGTGACGGCGAAATAGAGCGCGTCGGTCTTGGTCCGGATGCCGGAGATCTGGGCGGACGCACCGACCGCCAGCGCGTAGTAGGCGGCGGCGAACAGGACGACGGTGACGCAGATCCCGGCGAACAGCCACTGCGCGCGGACCCACGCGGCAGAGACGTGCCGGGCGAAGACCACCTGCCTGGCGAGCAGGCATCCGGTCAGGATCAGGCCGAGGGCGAACAGCCCCACCCGCAGCGGGAACCACCGCCCGCCGCCGTGGCCGTAGACGGGCAGGGCGTAGTAGGCCGTCAGGCACCCGGCCAGGATCGCGGCCGCGACCGCACCCATCCGGCGTGCGGACGGCTCCGGGGGCGGGCCTGGCAAGGGCCTCGCTCCCGGAACCGCCCGTCCGGCGTCATGCGATGGACGTCCATCGCTCATGCCTGCCTGCCCGGGGCCGCGCGCGTGTCAGGCCGCGCAGTCCGCGCACACCGCCCGGCGTGGGTCGGCGAGCTGGCTGCGGTGCTGCACCAGGAAGCAGCTCGTGCAGGTGAACTCGTCCGCCTGCCGGGGCAGCACCCGCAGCGCGAGCTCCTCGTCCCTGACCTCGGCGTCGGGCAGGTCCAGCTCCGCCTCGAGCGCATCCATATCGTCGCCGAGGTCGGCCGCCGCTCCGGCGCGCTGCGCCTTCAGTGTCTCCAGGCTCTGCTCCTGGAGCTCGTCCTCCTCGACATCCGTGCTTCGCCGAGCGTCGAAGTCACGAGCCATGCGTCTCCTTACCTTTCCTCGTCCTCACAGACCGCGGCCTGTCGACACCGGCGCCGACCCTGACCACCGGATCGACCATGTGCGGTACCCGAACGACATCGGCTGATCACAATACGCAGTGGCTCTGGCCAGAGAAGTGGGCGACAAGCAGATGTCCGCGTTCCCCGCACCTGGAGCCGGTACCCACGGCCACCAGTTCGGAACGCGGATCTCCAGAGCCGAGCGAAGGATACGGGCCGAGGAGTGTCCGCACCAAGCAGGGGCAGCCCGGCGCGGTGTCACTCCCGCCACATTCGGACGCTCCGGACCACCAGGATGGCCCCGCGATGACCGGCACCGTCGGCACGATCGGTCTGTCATGGGGCGAACCGGGCCGCGACGGCGACCGGCCACACACCGCCCGTCGGTGGTGGGTCGGCCGACGCGAGAACGCCGGCGCGGCTCGGAGGTACCCCGGCGCGCTCGGACGGATCAGCGGCAGCGGTTCAGAGGTAGAGGCCGGTCAGCCCGTCGTCGAGCCGCTCGGCGGCCACGGCGTGCACGTCACGCTCGCGCATCAGGATGTAGGTGGTCGAGTGCAGCTCGACCTCGGCGCGGTCCTCAGGGTCGTAGAGCACCCGGTCGGCCACCTGGATCGTGCGCACCGCCGTGCCGACGGCCACCACGTCGGCCCACGCCAGCCGCTTACCCATCTGCGCGGTGGCCGGGATCACGATGCCCGCCTTCGAGCGCCGGTCCGCGGAATCCTCCCGCGGCCGCACCAACACCCGATCATGAAGAAGCCGGATGGGCAGCGAACCACCGGACACGTCGATGCCGGCCGCGCCCCCGACACCGTTGACATCGCCGGAAACTACGCTCACACGCTCGGACCCTACTCGTCCACGGCGGCGGGACCGGCCCGATGCTTCCGATTTCCCGGTAGAGCAGGCCGTGCGGTGCCGCCGGGGCCGTCCCGCCGGGAAATCAAACTGCCCGCCAGCCGGCGGCGACACAGCGGATCCCAGCCCTCACGCTCGTCGCCGGGCGAGCGAGCGGATCATCCGCCGCGATCTCGCTCGCGCCCAGGTACACCGCCCCGACACACAGATGAATCCCACGCCTTACCCCCACCCGCGAACACAGGCATATCAACCAGCCCGGATGGGGAATGCCACCTCAACGCGGTATAAGCTGCCGCCCATCGCAGCCCGGCCCTACACGGCCGGCCGCGCAGAGGCGCCGGGGGGGAGCCCGGCCTCCAGGAGAAGCGTCCGCGTCGGAAGCCAGGTAACCGTCGACACGCACGAGCCGAGGGATGGGGCAAACCAATGGCGCTGAGAATCAGTGTGGACCTTGAGGGGCTGCGCTGGGCGGACCTCTTCCGGTTCGTCGATCTCGCTCGAAACGGCGGCATCGGGCCAGAGGACCAGGTCGACGTCATCACGTACGGCAGTGACCCGATGTCGGTCAGCCTCTCGGCGCGGATCTACCCGGCCTCCGACGGATTCCTGTCGACCGAGCAGCCGGAGATCGGTTCGGGCGAGGGCATGCGCGGATCGACGCCGCTGTCGATCGGTTCCGGAAGCACCGGGACGGGAGCGGGCTTCGGTTACGACGGCACGCCCGAGCGCGCCGCTTCGTCCAATGGCAGCCACTATCCGGCGTTCGACAACGGATCGGAGCGCCCGCCGTCCGCGGCCGGCAACCTGCCGTCGTACGGGCCCGGCGGTTATGACGGCCAGCAGGAACGGGGCACCCCGCCGCCTCCGCCGCCGCCGAGCGGCAGCCACTACCCGGCCTTCGACGGCCAGAACGAGCGGATGCCCGGCCAGAACGGCCAGTTCGCCGGCTTCGAGCCGGTCTTCGACCGCTCACAGGGCGGTAAGGACACCGGCGGCGCCGCAGGCGTGGAAAGTCCCTATATCGAGGAGTTCGCACGGCTCCAGGAGGGGCTGATGCGGCAGGTCCGCCGCGACGGCGAGGTCCGGCCCGACCGCACCTGACGCCAGCCGGCCCGGCGCTGGCCCATCTGGGCCGGACCGATCCGACCGAGCGCGGGCGCTGTGTGACGGGAGCTCCGACGGAGCGCACCGCTATCGCCACTCTGTCGCGGCAGGTGCACACAGCACTCGCTATCCGTGGAAACGGCGGACGCACATAGTGAGGACAAGGTCACCAGTTACCCGCAGTGGTGGTGCCCCCCGCACGTTTCCGCCCGCAATGGTGCATGCTGCCTTCGATGGAGGATCCGCGCGTAGTCGACGTCGAGCGGTACCACGGTCAGTTGCGCTCGGAACTCGAGATGATCGCGAACGGACCGGTACTGGCCGGCCCACGGATCGTCGAGCACATCAATTCCCTGATCACACTGATTGACCTGCACCAACCGAACGAGTTCGACCTCTGCCTCAGCTGTGACCGGCTCTGGCCCTGCGCGACCGTCGTCGCCATCACCGGTGAGCTAGCGGCCACCGAGGACGAGGTGACGCCCCGGCCGCTGCCCGAAGCCCCGGCCACGCGGTCCGGCGACGGCCGCCAGGCGGACGGGCGCCCGGCCGACCCCCGCCACGCGGCGGCGGGAGGCCCCGCCGACCAGCGCCGGCCGGACGTTCACGCGGTCGCGCCACCACCGTTCGACACGGGCTCCTACTCGACGACGACGCAGACCAGCACCGGCCAGTCGACGATGCCGCACGAACTGCCACGGGGCACGGACCCGGTCCGGCAGCGCGGCGCCCCCGGCCCGGCGGACGAGCCGATGGCCGCGCCCCGGCCGACCGGGCCGCACCGTGCGCCGCCGCCACCCTCCATGCCACCACCCTCCATGCCACCGCCGTCGCATCCGCCGGGCATGCGCCCGCCGGCCGCCGTTCCGCCGGCCGCGGCCGCGGCCACCGGCGGGATGCCCACCGGCGGCTCGCGAACGGGTGGGACGCCCCTGGGCGGCGCGGGCAACGGCGCGTCCGCCCGCACCCCCGTATTCGGCGACCCGTTGGCCGGGATCCGCCGTCCGGGCGCCGGCATGCCGCCGCGGGTCGGCGGGGGCCCGCCCGGCGAGCAGGCCCCACCCGGCCGGCCGGGGCCGCCCCCCGCCGACACCGGTCGCCGCTCCGCACCGCCCGGCCTCCAACCGCCCGGACTTCAACCACCCGGCCTCCAGCCGCCGGGGCTCCAACCACCCGGCTTCCAGCCACCTGGACTTCAACCACCTGGGCTCCAAGCAGCCGGGCCGCCGCCGGGCACCGCCGGGCAGCCGGGACGTCCGATGTCGGCCCCCGGCTTCGAGCGAGCCCGCGAACAGCAGCTTCCCGGTGGCCCGGGCAGCCCTCCCGCGCCCGGGTTCAACCGCCCGGGCGGGCCGCCCGTGCACCGCCCCGCCGCCGGCCCGGCCGGCGGCCCGCCGACCGGGCCGATGGAGCGCCCCGGCTACAACGGCCAGCCCGGCTACAACGGGCAACCGGCGTACAACGGGCAGCCTGGCCACAGCAACGGGCAGCCTGGCTACGCCGGGCAGCCCGGCCAGGGCCGGCAGCCAGG
Source organism: Parafrankia sp. Ea1.12 (assembly GCF_900465275.1). Classification (NCBI taxonomy): domain Bacteria; kingdom Bacillati; phylum Actinomycetota; class Actinomycetes; order Frankiales; family Frankiaceae; genus Parafrankia; species Parafrankia sp. Ea1.12. The sequence continues at coordinate 9,705 of NZ_UBIZ01000217.1, forward strand.
CCATCCCGGTTATCAGGGCCAGGTGGAGCAGTCCGGCCCGATCGCGCGGCCCGGCCTGTTCGGCCAGCCCGCGGCAACGGGCCCGGGCCGGTCCACGGGCCCGGTCTCCACCGGGCTCGGTGACCGCATGCCCGGACGAGCCCAGCACCCGGGCGATCCGTCCCGCCCCCTGCCCCACCCCGCGCAGTCCCAACCGGCGCAGCACCAGCCCGCGGCCGGCGTGTCCCGGTCCGAGCCGTCCCGGGCTCCGGCCCGTCCTGACGGTGTCGAGGCCCCGGCGGCCCAGGCCGACGGTTTCTCGGTGCCGACGTCCCGGCAGGCGCCGCCGATCTCCGGCCCGGTGGAGATGCTGCCCGCCAGCATCGCCGCCGCCCGGGCCGCGGAGCTGGCGCGCGGGCAGGCGGCCGCCGCGGCCGGACCACCGCCGCCGCGGCATCCCGACATCGTCCGCGGCCCCGAACGTGGAACCCGGCCGCCCGTCGGACGGCTCACCTCCGACCCGGCGCGCACGCGCGGCCGGCACGCGGGCCCGGACCAGCCGCGCCCTCAGGGCTCCCCGTGGAGCAGCCAGGCCGCCGAGCAGCGCCGTCCCATCTCCGTCGACGACTCCTGGGCCGGTGTCGGACGCGGCCCGCGTGGCCAGAACGGTGACGGCGGCCAGGGCGGTCAAGGCGGCCAGCCCGGGCACGGTGGCCCGAACGGCCAGAACGGGCACGGCGGTCAGAACGGGTATGGCGGTCAGAACGGGTATGGCGGCGGCCAGAACGGCCAGCATCAGCCGAACGGCCAGCGGGGGTCCGGCGGCCCGGGACGTCCCGACGTCGGCGCGGTCGGCGCGGACCGTTCCCGCGGCCCGGCCGGCCCGGGCCCGGCGGACCGTGGCCCCGGCCGTGACCAGGCCTCGGACCCGTCGCTGAGCCCTGAGGTGGAGGCCGTCACAAGGGCCTGGCTCGCGCGCAAGGATTCGGTGCTCGACGGCATCGACGTCATCTGACCGCCGACCGCCATCAGGGCGGTCATCGGGGGTTGCGGCGAGTCGCGACCACCCCGCACCGGACCCGGGCCAGGCTGTGTCTCGCGCCTCCGGTCTGGCAGGACCACGCCAATCAGGTTTGAGGTCCACGCGGAGGTGGGAGGAACGCGACGCCGGCCCGGCCGTGGCAACGCGGGCAGACCGGAAACGGACAACCGCCCGGAAGGTGATGCGTGGCCGAAGCTCTGACCGCTGGCTTCGACCTGCCCGCCGCTCCCCGGGCGGCCGGGCAAGCCCGCGGGCTGGTCGCCGATCTGCTCGTGTCGTGGGGCTGTGGCAACGCCGCCGAAGTCGCGAGACTGCTGGTCAGCGAGGTCGTCACGAACGCCGTTCGCTACGTGGGAGCCCGTGAGGTGCTGCGCGTGTCGATCGAGTGCCGCGGCGAGCAGGTCCGGGTCGCCGTGAGCGATGGGAGCCCGTTGCGCCCGGTACTCAAGGCCGCCCAGGACGACGACGAGTCCGGCCGCGGGATGCAGCTCGTCGCCGCGCTCGCCAGCCGGTGGGGTGTCGTCGACGATCCGCCCTCGACCGGCCCGGGCAAGCAGGTCTGGTTCGAGCTGCCGGCCGTCCGGGAGGCGGCGACGATCGGCTGCGTCCTGAGATGAGGGCGGCGGGCTCGCCCGCGGCCGCTCAGCGCCGCCGCTGGCTCCCCCGGCCGGAGTCCCCGCGACCCTCGTGATCCGTCTCGTCGTCCGGACGGCCGGCGATCAGGTCGAAGAGCCTGTCCCGGCGCGGCCGCCAGCGGGCGGCGAACCGGGCCGCGCGCCGGGCGGCCCGCTCGGCCTTGCGGGACCCTTCGGGGTAACGCCGGTGCGCCCAGGCCGAGCCGGGCCGGGCCAGGCGGACCGCCCCGACCACCGCGACCAGCGGAATGAGCAGGCCGACGACGCCGAAGCCGACGCGGCCCTTGAGGAAGCTGCAGCTCACCGCCACGATGTTGATGCCGAGCACGATGATGAGGTCCCACAGCGCGAGGTGGTCTCCGGTGTCGAGGCCGTCCACGCCCAGTGGTGTCGCGCCGACGATCAGCAGTGCCGTGAACGCCGCGCCCAGGATGACCGCGTCCACCGACATCCGGCCCTGTTCGGACCAGTAGACGTCCTTCAGCCGCAGTACCAGCGCGAACTCGTCGAGGATGAGCGCCGCGCCCACGCCGAACAGAATCGCCAGCAGATCCCACCAGGGCGACCGCCCCCCCGCGGGCGAGAACGCGCCCACCCCGGCGAGCAGCACGAAGGCGATGCCGAAGATGGCGTGGTGGACGTGCACCCCGCCGACCGCGACGTTGCCCGGCCACCAGCGCACGCCCGCACGGATCATGCGCACACTCAGCCGGATGAACAGGAACGTGAGGATGAACGCGACGAGGAGCGCCAGCAACGGCTGCTTCCCAGGCTCGACGATCACCCGTTCGTAGCCGCGCGACAAAGCCGCCCACATTACGTCCCTCCTTCCGCGCCCACGGACCACACACCGGCCCGCCCACATCAACCCGGCAGCGCGCCGCCCCGGCCGCCGCGCGCCAGAGCAGCCGTGCCAGCCCAGCCCAGCGCCGCACAGCGCACCGCGACACGGCCCCACCGGCAAGCAGGCGGGCCGTCACGGCGCGTCACGGTCGGTGCCGGTCCAGTGTGCGGCCGCTCCCCCACGGCCCGGCGACGCCCGCCTTCGGCCACGCCCGGCGGCCGTCCGGCGACCCGGATCCGCGACACCGTGCCACCATTCGGCCATAGTGCGGCGAAATCTTCGGGGGGAGGTGGATGATGGCGGCGTATCAGCAGCCAGGTGACGACGGGGCGTCACGATTGGGGGCGGCATGCCGATGTCGACACAGGTCTCTCTGGAAATAGCGCTACTCATCGAGGTCGACGGCGGTCTACTGGTCCGCGCCGACGACACCGCGGGCCCGCGGTTCCCGGGCGGCTCCGCCCGGCTGGGCGAGTCGTCCCTGGACGCCGCCGAGCGGCTCCTGCGGGCCGCCCTGTCCGCGGCGGGGCGGCCCGTCTTCGCGGGCTGCGTCGAGCACAGCGAGGCGTGGCGACCCGCCCCGGCACCCAGCCCGCGCAGCTCACCCACGGGCGCGACCCCGGACAGGACCCGTGCGGACGGGACACCCGGCGACACGACGCCCGCGGACAGGACACCCGGCGACACGCCCGCGGACAGGACACCCGCGGAGACGGCGGCCACGACGGACGGGACGACGTCCGCGCACACCCTGACCGTGCTCTACGCCGTAACCCTCGAGCCGGCGGGACTCGCCGGCGGGCACGCGCTTCCCCCGGGGCTGACGTTGGTCCGCCCCTACGAGAGCGATTCCGGGCCCGCGCTCACGATCCAGCCGCCCGCGGTCGGCCACGCGGCGATGTCGTGGTGGGCTGATCGGTGGCCGTCCTGGCGCGGGCTCGCGGTCGCGGACGCCGAGCCCTGGTGGACCGGCCTGCGCCAGTCGGTGCGGACCCTGCGGGCCCAGCTCACCGCCCGCCGCGAGGACGTGCGGGGCGAGGTGTTCCGGGACGCCGCGGTGGCGATGTGCGCACTGGTCGCGGCCGCCGACGGGCATGTCGACCCCGCCGAGCGTGACGCGATGGCCGCGTCCATCCAGGCCGAGGACGTGCTGGCGGACTACCCGCGGGCCGACCTGGAGCTGCTGTTCGACCTGCACGTCGCCCGGCTGCGCTCGGATCTCGCCGCCGGCCGCCGCGCGGCGATGCGCGAGATCGGCAAGGTCCGCGGTGACCCGGTTCGTTCGTGGGCGGTGCTGCGCATCGGGGCGGTGATCGGCCGGGCCGACGGGTACTTCGATCCGGCCGAGCGGCGGGTCGTCCAGGACGCCGCCGACACGCTGGGGCTTCGCTCGGGCGCGCTCGCCGTCCAGGCGGTCGGGCGATGAGCCCCGCCGACGCCGCCCGGCGGCCGCACGCGCCGGCGCCCGGGGCGCGGGCGGTGCCCGCGGGGCCGCGGCCGGGCCGGTCGCTGCACGCCCGGGTCTTCCTGACCTTCGGCGATCTCGTGGTCGTCGCCAACCATCGCGGCCAGCCCTGGTTCTTCCTGCTCGGCGGGCACGTCCCACCGGGCGAGGGGGTGGAGGAGGTGCTGCACCGCGTACTGCGCCGGACGGCCGGCTTCGAGGTGCGCTCCCTCGACTTCGTCGGCGGCGTCGAGCATCTCGACCCCGCCGGCGGGACGTCCCAGCGCATCGATGTGGTCTTCGCGGGGGCCGTGCCGCGCTATGCGGAGTTCGGCAGCCGGATCGACGACATCGACATCGTCACCCTCCGGCCGTCCCGGCTACGGTCCGTCGAGTTCCGCCCGGCGCGCGCCGGGCGGGCGATCACCGACTGGCTGACCGACCGCCAGCCCCGCTGGTACACCGACGGGGGGTCGGCACACCCCCCGAACGGGTCTACCCACTGAGCCCTCGGGGCGGCCGGGGCCTCCCCCGGCCGCCGCCCGCAGCGGCGGCACCCCACGGGCCCGTTACGGCCATCCAACTGTCACCTCCCGGGCCCTTCACAGGGAGCATACGGCCACGTCACAGTGTGTCCGGTAGGCATCGGACAGCGTTGCGGGGGGATGACTACGCCATGCTGTGGCCCGTGCGCTCCGCTGTCTCGTCCGTCCTGCTTCCCCGGTCGGCGACCTTGCTCGGCCAGCCGCACAATGAAGCACATTCAGGTGTCGTTCAGGCGTGCGCCGTAGCGTGAGCGGCGAGGCTTCCGGACACTGGGGGTAGACATCGAGATCCCGGTCGCGCTGAACGTCCCGGTCGCGCTGAACGCCGACAACGCCGCGGCTGCACCGCTTGTTCCCGGGCCGACACTGCCCCGTCACCGACGGGTCGGCGAGCGCAGGGCTCCCGCCCATGGCGAGCGTCCGACGTCCGGCCGCGGCGGGCCCCGACCCGCCAGGTCCACCGTCAAGGAGGCGCTGCTCCCGCCGGAGCGGACCGCCCCCGCCGACGCGCGCGCCGGGCGCACCGGCGGCACGCCGGCCGACGTGCCCGCGGTGCTCGGCGGGGTGGACGCCACCGGCGCCGCCGCCGTCGCCGTGGAGCTCACCCGGGCCCCCCGCGGGTTCGGCCTGCGCCGGACGCGCCTGCGTGTCCTGGCCGCCGTCGTGGTCGTCGGCGCCGTCGGCGCACTCGTCGGCACCCGGTTCCGTTCGGACGTTCTCGGCACCCTCTCCGACGTCCCCGCGCCGCGCTGGCACTGGCTCGTGGTCTGCCTGCTCGCCTCGGTGCTCTTCTACGTGGCGCACGGCGTGAGCGTGCGGGCGGCGAGCGGGCTGCGGATGAGCCTGGGCACGGCCACCGCCTCCCAGCTCGCCGCGGCCGCGGCGAACCGAGTCGTCCCGGCGGGCCTGGGCGCCATCGCCGTGCACCTGCGCTTCCTGGAACGCCGCGGGATGACCCGTCCCGCCGCGGTGGCCGCCGTGGCGTCGATCAAGGGCGCCGCGTTCCTCGTCCACCTGGCCGGGATCGCGCTCGTCGCCGGCACCCTGCGCGGCTCCGGCGTCGGCGAAGCGGTGACGGCGCCCGTCCGGATGACGGTGAACGGGATCGGAGCCGGCCCCGTCGCGGCCGGGCTCACCGTGGTCGGTGTGGGGATCGGCACCGCCGCCGCGCACCCGCGGGTGCGCACGAGGCTGCGGCCCGCGCTGCGGGGCTTCCGCGCGCACCTGGCGGTGCTCGCCCGCTCGCCCGGCCGGACGGTCGTGCTCGTGACCAGCACCGCAGCCACGAAAGCCGCACAGGTCATGGGCCTCGCCTGCGCGGTGTGGTCGTTCGAGAGCGGGCTGAGCATCGCCTCGATCACCGCCGTGTACCTGGTCGGCTCGGTTGTCGCGGGCGCGGCGCCGACAGCCGGCAGCGTCGGGGCCATCGAACCGGCGCTCGTCATCGGGCTCACCGCGTCGGGTGGCACGGCGGCGACCATGTTCGCTGCCGTCCTGGTCTTCCGCCTGATCAGCTACTGGCTGCCGATCCTGCCCGGGGTGACCGCGCTCGCGATGATGCGCCGCCGCGGCGACCTCTGAGACCCCCGCCGCTGGAACCCCCGCCGCTGAGACGATCGCACCTGAGACCACCGCCTCGAGGACCATCACTCCTCGACGGCCGCTGCCCGGTCTTCTGACCGGCAGCGGAGCGGGCCCGAGACCACCTGGTCCCGGGCCCGCTCCCTCTCAACCAAGCCTCGTCTTCCACCGACCGCACGCCGCGGACGACCCGGATCGGCGGGCTCGCACGTGGACGATCGGCGGTTACGGTCAGTAGCGAGTCGGTGGGGCGGGACGGGCGTTGAGCTGCCGCAGCACCCGGTTCTCGTGCTCGAACCCGAGCTCCGAGACTCCCGCCGGCTCGATCACGAAGTGGGCCCCGGCCGTCGGGGGCAGGCCCAGCCACCGCGCCACCAGCACCCGGAGCATGTGGCCGTGCCCGAGCAACGCCACGTCCCCGTGCGCGAGCAGCGGCACCACCCGGCCGAGGACGAGGTCTGCGCGCCGTCCCACCTCGTCGGCGGTCTCCCCGCCCGGCACGTCGCCGGTGAAGACCGTCCAGCCGGGATGATCCTCACGGATCCGCGCGGTGGTGACTCCCTCGTAGTCCCCGTAGTCCCACTCGGCGAGCTCCGGCCAGACGACGCAGTCCTCAGCTCCCGGCGCGGCGGCCTGCGCCCCGGCGGTGTCCGACAGCGCGGCCGGCGTCCCAGCGGCCTGTGTCCTGATGGTTCCCGGCTTGATGGTTCCCGGCTCGCCGGCTGGCGGGCACAGGCCCGCGATCTCGGCGGTGTGCGCCGCCCGGCGCCGCGGGCTCGTCGCGACCAGGACGAACCGCCGGCCCACCAGCGCCGCCCGCAGCGCGGCGGCCTGGCGCTCACCCTCGGCGGTGAGGGGAACGTCGGTGTGCCCGGTGTGCCGACCGGTGCGGCTCCACTCGGTCTCGCCGTGCCGGATCAGCGTGACCCGACCGGCGGGAACCACCACCGGACCTGCCGGTTCCGAGGTCACCTGCTCGCGACCCACCGGCCCCTGGCCCACCGGCTCCGAGGTCACCGCTTCCGAGGTCACCGCCTCCGGCGCCGGCGGCGGCGCGCCCCCACGAGCAGCACGACCACCGCCGTCACCAGCGCGACCCTGTCCCATCGAACCGTCCGCACCACCTGGGTCGGGCCGCCCTCGCCCGCCGCGCCGTCCGCACCCGGTGCCGAGCCGACCGTGCCCGGCAGGCCGCCGCCGAGTGTGCCGGCCCCGATCGCGCGGTGCCCGGCGGACGCCGCACCGAGCGCGGACGGCGCGGCGCTACCCGGGGCGAACCGCCCGCGCAGCTCAGCCACCTTGGCCCGGACCTGCTCGTTCGCTCGTTCGGCCACCCGCTTCGGACTGACGATCTCCGCGATCGCGTCGACGGTCTCGGCCAGCTCTGCGCGGGTCTGTTCGATCTGACGCTGGATGACGGCCGGATCCTGCGGCACCGATGTCGCCCTCTCGGTTCTCTTACTGGGTGGACGGGGTCGGGCTGACGACCCGACTCGATCGTGCCAGACCAGCCCCTCCCCAGCGCGACGAAACGGCGGACCATGTCCGCGGACCTGCGGGTTCCAGGTGACCGGCGCCGCTCCGGTGGCACTTGCGAACCTGGTCAGCACCCCGGTCGGGGCGCCCCTACCGCTCGGTGTGAGTTGTCCCCGCCGACCCCTTATCGGTCGACCCCCCTCGTGGGCGGACGTCCAGCTGCCCGGGGCGGACACCGACAAGCACGCGCCACGCCCGACGACCACCAGAGCGGCTCCGGAAGCGCGTCGGCCCGATCCGGACGGGCCGGGAGCGGCACTACGCTGAAGACGTGCACGTCGGCCGGTGCGGGGCGCGGTTCACCGGCCTGGCCCACCGCCTCGCGTCCGCGGTGCTCCCAGGTCTGGCCTTCGCCGTGCCCACGGTCGCGCTCGCCCTGCTGGCCCACCTGCCGACCGCGCACACCGAAGCACCCGCGCCCGCCGGCGTGGCGCTGTCCGTCGCCGCCATCGTCGCGCTGTGCGCCGGTAGTGATCTCGCCCGCTCAGCCCACTCGGCCGGGTCACGCGGCGGCCGGCCCGGTGCCACGGCCACGGCCATAGCCACAGCCGGACGGCGCCAGGTCGGTGGTCCCCGCTCGTTCCCCGCACTGCTCGGCGTCCAGGCCGGGGTGCATGTCCTGCTGCTCGCCGGGGCCGGGCGGCCCGGGCCACCCGGCGGCACCTCACTCAAAGGCCTGCTCTGCGCGCCCGGCAGCGGCCCCGGTGGGGCGCTCGCCTCCCCCGGGCAGCTCGCGGCGGCGCTCGCCGGCCGACCGCTCGGCGCCCCGCCGACCACCGACAGCGGCGGCTTGGCCGCGGCCGCGGCGCGGCTGTCCCAGTACGGCGTCCACAGCCACGGGCTGTACGGCCAGGGCCTCCAGGGGCACGGCCTGCAGGGGCACGGCATCGCGGTGCTGCTCGCCCACGCCCTGGCGGCTGCCGCGGCCTCCTGGTGGACCAGCCGCGGCTGCCAGGTGCTGCGCGCCGCCTGCCTGACGCTCGGGTCGTGCCTGTCCGCGCTGCGGGCTCCCGTCGCACTGGTCCCGGTGCCGCGCCGGATCGTCCGCGCACCGCGCCTACACGCGCTCCACGCACTCGACCGCCCGTGGGCGGCGACGCCGTCCCGAGGCCCGCCGGCCATCGCGAGCTGCTGAAACGGCGTAGCGACGCGACCGGCGCCAGGCGCCGCGATCCGTCCGCGCGCCCCTTCCCCACCCACCGGGCCCAACCCGACGCCCGGCCGCTGACGCCTGGCCGCTGGCCGTCAGACCGCTGACGCCCGATCTCTGGCGTCAGATTTCTGAGGTCAGGCCGAATGTCCGTGGTCTGACCGTCGCCGGCAGGCGTTGCCCAGGCGTGGCCCAGGCGTGGCCCCGTCGCGGGCTCAGCTCTGGGCGGTGCGCGCTGCCCGGCACGCGGTGCCCCGCGCGCTGACCACGCCAGCCCGGCGACGCGGTGTGTGTCGGTATCGCCCAGATCTCCGCAGGAATCAGGTGTCCGTGACCAGGAATCCATCCACCATCAGCTACCTTTCCACTACCCGTCGCAGGCGGACGTCGTCCGCGCTGCTGATCGGGATCACCGTCGCGGTCAGCGCGACACTCGGCGCCTGCTCCAACGGCGGCGACGGAACCGGGGTGACGATCGTCGACGCCGGTGGAACCGACGGGGGACTACACGGCGTTGTCCCAACCGAACGCTTCGCGAAGCCGGCGCTCAACCTGACCGATACCGACGGGCGCCCCTTCGATCTTCGCGCCCGAACGCAAGGGAAGATCACTCTGCTTTTCTTCGGCTACACGATGTGCCCGGACGTCTGCCCGACCACCATGGCCGACATCGCCGCGGCCCTGGACGAGGTCGACCGGTCGGTGCGGGACCAGGTCTCGGTGGTGTTCGTCAGCACCGACCCGGACCGTGACACCGCTCCCGTCCTCGACCGCTGGCTCAGCCAGTTCGACTCGACCTTCATCGGCGTACGCGGGTCGTTCAAGGACGTGCAGGCCCAGGCCGAGGCGATCGGCGTCCCGCTGGAGGCACCGAAGGTCCAGGCGGACGGATCCGTCCTGGTCACCCATGGCAGCCAGGTCATCGCCTTCGGCCGGGACGCCCGCGCCCGCGTGCTCTACCTGGCCGGCACCCCGGTGGCCGACTACATCGCGGACCTTCCCGTCCTCACGGCCGAGACCCTCGGAACCGACCCGCGCGACGGGACCGCGACCGCGACGCCCAGGGCGACCAGCGCACCCAGGATCACCGCGACGCCGAGGGTGACCGCGACACCAGGGTCGTCCGGGACAGCCGGGACGACGAACACCGTCCAGACCACCGGCGACAGCCGGCCGGCCCTGGTCGCCGCCGGATGACCGGGACCACGGCGGCGTCCGTTGCTTCCGGAGACGCAGGGGACGCCGGGACGCCGGGCACGCGTCGGTTCGCCCGCGTGGCCAGCACCGTCCTGCGGGTCGGCCTCGGCATCCTCTGGCTCGCCGCGGGCGCGCTGAAGATCAACGACCCGGACGGCATGGTGCGGTCCGTCCGCGCGTTCCGGATCCTGCCCGAAGCGCTGGTGGACCCGGTCGCCTACGCCGTGCCGTTCGTGGAGATCGCGCTCGGCGTGCTGCTGATCGTCGGCCTCACCGTCCGGCTGGCCGCCGCCATCTCGGCGGTGCTGTTCGCCGTCTACATCGCGGCGATCGCGTCGGCGGCCGCCCGCGGCCTGCGCATCGACTGCGGCTGCTTCTCCGCGGGCGGCGATCTGACGTCCGAGGCACCCACGCACTACACCCAGGAGATCGTTCGCGACAGCGCGCTGCTGCTGGCCAGCCTGCTGCTGGCGCGGTGGCCCGCGGGCTACCTGTCGGTCGACCGGCTCCTGAACGGACCAGCACGACAGCCCCTCGACGACGAGGACGACCTTCTCGGGAGTACCCATGGCATCGCGGACGAGGAAGACATCGCGGACGTCGGCGCCGCCCGGCCGTAGCTCCGGCGGCAGCACGCCCGGCGCCCCTCAAAAGGATCGGGGCCACGCGTGACGGCCGCGGAGCGGCGGGAGAAGGTCGCGGCGGCCCGGGCGGCGGCGGCCGCCCGGGAACGACGGCGCAGGCAGCTCATCATCGGCTCGGTCGTCGCCGCCGTGCTCGTCCTGATCGGGGTGATCGGCTTCGCCGTGCAGAACTCGCGGGAGGAGTCCAAGCCGGTCGTTCTCCCGGCGAGCGCGACGGGGCCCGACAACGCGATCGTCGTCGGGAAAGCTGACGCGCCCGTCACCCTCGACTTCTACGAGGACTTCCAGTGCCCCGCCTGCGGGTCCCTGGAGAGAACCACCGGCTCGACGATCAGCGACCTCATCGACTCGGGCGACATTAAGATCAACTATCACGTCATGTCGTTCCTCGGCGACGAGTCGAAGCGGGCGGCGAACGCCAGTGCCGCCGCGGCCAACGAGGGCAAGTTCAAGGAGTTCCACGACGCCCTGTTCGTCGACCAGCCGGAGGAGCACACCGGCGGCTACCAGACCGACACCCTCATCCAGAAGGGCGCCTCGGTCGGCCTGACCTCGGACGCCTTCGTCAGCGCGGTGCGGGACGGCAAGTACGACGGCTACGTCGCGAAGGTCGACGAGGACGCCTCCCGCAGCGGCGTCACCTCGACCCCGACCGTGCTCGTCGACGGCAAGCAGCTCTCCGCCGACCAGCTGACCCCCGACGGCCTGCGCGCCGCCGTCTCCGCGGCGGCCAAGGACTGACCGGGACGTCCGAACTCCTCGGCCGGCCAGCCAATCGGTTGGCCGGCCGGTGGTCTGCCGGGTGGTCCGCCGGCCGGCCGGTCTGTGGCTGTGGGGCCGCTTCGCTCGCGATGCCACTGCCACGTTTGCCGGCCCGCCGGGGCCAGGACTAGCTTCTCCGTCATGACCGAGACCGAGACCGCCACCGCTGCCCGGCTCTCCCCCGGCGACCCCGCCCCGGACTTCACCCTGCCCGACGCCGACGGCAAGGACGTCTCGCTGGCGTCGTTCCGCGGGCGCAAGGTCGTCGTCTACTTCTACCCGGCCGCGTCCACGCCCGGGTGCACCAAGCAGGCCTGCGACTTCCGCGACAACCTCGCGCTGCTCAACGACGCGGGTATCGACGTCCTCGGGATCTCACCGGACAAGCCGGCCAAGCTGGTCAAGTTCCGGGACAACGAGGGCCTCACCTTCCCGCTGCTCTCCGACCCGGAGCGGACCGTGCTCTCGGCCTACGGAGCCTTCGGCGAGAAGACGATGTACGGCAAGAAGACCATGGGCGTCATCCGCTCGACGTTCGTCATCGACGCCGAGGGCAGGATCGAGAAGGCGCAGTACAACGTTCGCGCCACCGGCCACGTCGCGAAGCTGCTGAAGGAGATCGGCCTCGCCGGCTGAAGTCGGCCGGCTGAAGTCGGCCTCGCCGGCTCTCGCGGCTGACCGCCGGTTCTCCCCCGTCACTCAGCTCGCGACCCGCAGGTCCCATCGCAGCAGCACGTTGTCCGGGCGGGCGGGATCGACCAGGACGGGCACCCGGCGGCGTAGCTGGCTCGGAATACCGCCCCGGGCGTCACCCACCGGGCTCGCGCCCGCCTCGTCCGCGGGAACGACCGCCCGGCGCGTGACCGGGTAGGGCTCCTGGCCTGGGCGCTCCACCAGCAGGTGCACCTCGGCGACGGTGCGCCCGTCGACGCGCACCCCGGTGTCGCTGACGGTGTCGATGACCGCCATGGTGGCCCGGCCGTTGTCGATCAGCCGGCGGGCCCGGTCCCGTTCCTCCCGCACCGCGGCGGGAGACTGGTCCGGCCGGTCCGGCGAGGCGTCCGCGATGATCGTCATGAAGATCTTCCCCCAGAGGCATCCAGGCGCCCACCGGCGCAGGTACACCCTGCACCCGGACGGGGCTGCCTGTCGGTCGCGTCGGCGACACCCGCCCCCTGGGGGCACTGTTGGGTCGACGACACCTGCTTCAGCTCGTGCTCCGTGGCTTCGCTGTGCGCCGTCCTCATGAGCCAAGCGGTCATCGGCGCTGGTCACAGTCCTGTCCAGCCCACGCCATCCCAAACCCGACGAAGCCCCCAGATGCGGCACGGCAAAAGTCGACCCCGATGAGTGTGATCAACGACACCGCCGCGGACCCCCGCGGGAGTCAGCCGGAACCGATCGTCTCCCCACCCGCACCACCCCCATAGCAGCCGAGCCGCGGGCAGGATCTGGGCAGGATTCGGACGGCGCGCGCCCATCCCGGCCCCGAAGGCCGTCCCGCGGCTCGCTAATCTGGAGGGACGCGGGAGTGGCGGAATGGTAGACGCAGCAGACTTAGGATCTGCCGCCCTAGGGCGTGGGGGTTCAAATCCCCCCTCCCGCACTGCCTGACCAGGAGCGTTCCCGCAGGTCATCAGACGCTCGCCCACCGCTCCCCTTCCCGATCGTCCGGGCCGATTGGTCACGGATTGGTCACAGAGCCGCGGAAGCTGCGGTCGGGGCCGACGGGCGCGGACGCCGCGGACCGGTGGCCGGGCCGGGCCGGGCCGGCCGGAGACTTCCCCGTCCTCTGTGTCGCCGGAATCGCCGGTGTGCGGCCGATGCTGGTGCGGCTGCGCGCCCCCGAGTCCCTCGACCTCGACCGCGGCGGCACCCGCCCCCTCCGCCACTAGGCCGTTGCGCCGAGCAGTGCCTGGGCGAGCAGCGTGGCCGTGGTGCTCCGCCAGAGTTCCGGCGACCAGCCGAGGGTGCCCGTGGCGACGATGTAGTTCTCGGCGCTGGTGATCAGGAAGGCGAGATCGGCGGCGTCCTCGACGGTGAGCCCCGGGCGGAGCGCCGCGCGGTCGGCGAGCAGGCCGGCGAGAGCGCGGAACGCGGCGCGGCGTTGGCCCTCGTTCACGTCCCACTGCGCCGCGAGGTCGGGATCGGTGCCGACGGTGCCGCGGACGACGGCGAGCAGCGGCGCCACCCGCCCCATGATCTCGCGGCCGCCGTTCATCCAGAGTTCGATCACCCGGACCGGGTCGGGCTCGGCGCTCAGCTCCTCGAGCCACGGCCGGTCGAGTAGCGCGACCGGCTCGTCGTCACCGACCGCGGCCACGTCGAGCGCTTCCTTGAGCAGCGTCGCCTTGTTCCCGAAGTGGAAGTAGACGGTCTGCACGGCGACGCCCGCGCGCGCCGCGACCTGGTCGAGCGTCGTCGCGCCGTAGCCCTGGTCGAGGAACAGCTCCGCCGCCGCGGCGACGATCCGCCGCCTGGTCAGCCTGGTCTTCTCGGCCCGACTCGGCTTGTCCTTGACCCGACTCGGCCCGTCCTTGACGGAATCACTCACTCGCTAGAGACTACTACAATGAGTCGCTAGAGTGAACTCTAGTCAAAGGAGGGGCCATGCCCGATCTCGCACCGATCCACCACGTGAAGATCCCGGTCAGCGACGTCCGCGCCAGCAGCGAGTGGTACCTGCGCGTGCTCGGACTGGAGGTGGCGATCGAGTTCACCGAGGACGGCGAGCTCCGTGGCGTCGCCCTCAAGACCCCGGACGGCACCACCCAAATCGCACTCCGGCACGACCCCGAGCGCGCCGCCGCCCTCTCCGGCTTCGACCTCGTCGCGCTCGGCGTCCCAACCCGGGACGGCATCCACGCCTGGGCCGACCACCTGGCCGCCCTCGACCAGAAGCACTGCGGCCTCGTCACCGGCCACCACGGCGGCACCGTCCTCGTCGGCCTCCACGACCCCGACGGCATCGAAATCCGCCTCTACGCCGACTGACCCGAGCCACAGACCGAGAACAGCCCAAGAACAACAGACCCAGAACAGGAGAATCTCCATGCGACACACCGACTCCAGCGGCGACGGCGAGCCGCTCGTCCTGATCCACGCAGCAGTCTTCGCCGACTGGTTCGTCCCGTTCGAGCGCGAGCCGGCCGTCGCCGGCCTGCGCCGGATCCGCGTCACCCGCACCGGGTACTCGGACCCCGCACCCGCCGAGCCGCTGTCGGTGGCCGACCACGCCGCCGAGTGCGCGGACCTGTTGCGCCACCTCGGGATCGAGCGGGCCCGGGTGCTCGCGCACTCCTCCGGCACCGTGGTCGCGCTGCAGCTGGCCCTCGACCACCCGGAGCTGGTCGGCGAACTCGTCCTGGTCGAGCCGCCGCTGATCGACCCGCTCCTGCCGCCGCAGGACCGGGCGGCGGTCGCCGCCGCGATCGGCCCTGCTCTGGGCGCGGCGATGGGCGCCGCCGCCCAGGGCGACCTGCGCACCGCCTTCGACACCTTCCTGGCGGCGGTGTGCGGACCGGAGTACCGGTCCGTGATCGAGTCCGCCCTCGGCCGAGCCGGCCTGGAACGCGCCGAACGCGACTGCGGCTACTGCTTCACCGGCGAGATCCCCGCGCTCACCACGTGGCACTTCGACGAGGAGCTGGCGCGCCGGATCGAGCAGCCGGTCCATCTCGTCGCCGGCGGCGAGAGCCCACCTTTCACCCACCGCCTCGTCGACCACCTCGCCACGATGCTCCCCGACACCCGCACCACCGTCGTCCCCGGCGAGAACCACCTGCTCCCCCTCCGCGCTCCCACCGCCCTCGCCACCCT
>NZ_UBIZ01000325.1:0-8261 GCF_900465275.1 Parafrankia sp. Ea1.12
AGCGTTGCGTGTCAGGGCGTGGAGCAGCGACCACACCATGACCATCCAGCCTGCCCGACACAGGCCCAGTCCGGCAGGCAAACGTGCAGGTCACCGCCCAAATCGGGGTTCTGGAGCCCCACAGGCTACGTCGAGCGGGCCGCCGACCCCCACGACGGTCGGGCCAAAATTGTCCGGCTCACCGCCCACGGCTTGGCGGCACTACGCGCGATGCGCGCCACCGCGTTGGCGGTCGAGCAGGAATGGTCTACCCGGCTCAGCCCCGACGGCCTTAGCTCGCTCCGCGAGCTACTCCTCACCCTCCTCGGCGAGGACCCCGGGCAGACTAGCCGTCCCGCGCCCGGGGGCTCAGCCGGAACCGGGACGCCAACGTCCTCGCGCCGCGACGACACCTGATGGTTACCTGAGGCGACCGCGCGGCTGCCGTCTGGCCACACCCAGTAGAACGCATCAGCCCCCGAACGCAATACGATCGACCCCGCGTACCAGATATCAACTCAACCGGAAACCCGGCGAAACCGCACAGAACACCCTCTCAGGAAGGTCCGGTCTGGCCGGGGGCCGCGTTGTGGGTGGCCCGCCGTGGCGTGCGTAGCCCCAGCGTGCGGCGGCCCGCCTCGACGAGGTGCTGGAGCAGGACATCGTCGTCCAGGTCGATCAGTCTCGGTGCGACCGCGACGGCGATTCCGCCCAGCACGATAGCGGCCTTGATCTGCCCGCTGGGACCGCGGTCGACATCGGCGAGAAGACGGACCTGGCGGCTGATCAGGTCGCCGAGGTCGCGCTGGGTGAGTAGCACGTCGGTCACGCCGGGGTCGGCGGCCAACACGGAGATCACGGCGCGGTTGCGCACGGCGAGGGCGGCGTAGCCGGTGAGCAGGTGCTCCGCGCGGGCGTGGGGGGTGCGTTGCGCCTCGGCGGCCTCGATGATGGTGCGCAATGGTCCGAGCACCGGCTCGACTACCGCGGTGAGTAGCTCCTCGCGGGTGTGGAAGTGATAGTAGAGGGCCGCCTTGGTGACGCTCAGTTCGTCCGCGATCATCTGCAGCGAGGTGCCCGCGTAGCTGTGCCTGGTGAACAGGCGGACCGCCGTGTCGATGATGCGCCCTCGGGTGTCGGTCACGCCGGGTGCATTCAGTGCGGCGGGGGTCACGGTTACTCCTCGCTGAATCCTTACGGACTCACAGACTAGCTTGCCGATTGACAAGCTAGCAACCTGCCGGCCAGCTAGCGCTCGACTCGTCGATGCTAGGACATCAACCAGTCGTTCGTAAAGCAAGATCCTGGCCGTTCGACAAGTGATGCACTTTACGATCAGCTAGCATTTCACTTGCTGGACGGCTAGCGTCTCGGGTGTCATCCGGCACCGCTGGAACCAGCGGGACCCGGTCGCCACGCCCGTGGCCGTCGGCCGCCTGTGGCCGGGCGATCCCATGCACCTTCGAACAGGAGCCCCTACATGGCCTCGTTCCTCTATCGGCTTGGCCGGTTCGCGTTCCGCCGGCGGTGGCTGGTCACCGCCGTGTGGGTGGCGGTCCTCGCCGCCGCGCTGGCCGGCGCCGCCACCCTGTCCGAGTCGACCTCCGACACGTTCCGCATCCCGGGTACGCCGTCGCAGCAGGCGATCGACCTCCTCAACGAGCGTTTCCCGCAGGCGTCCGCCGATGGCGCCACGGCGCGGGTCGTGTTCGCCGCGTCGGACGGTCAGCAGCTCAGTGCTGTGCGGGCGGAGGTCGAGCAGGCGATCGCGCAGTTGAAGGAGGTGCCACAGGTCGCCTCGGTCAGCGACCCGTTCCAGTCCGGCGCGGTCAACGCCGCCGGCACCGTGGCCTTCGCGAGCGCGACCTACCAGGTGCCGTCGGCGGACCTCACCGATCAGGCCCGCGACGCGCTCACCGCCGTCGTGGACGAGGCTCGCGCCCAGGGCCTGACCGTCGAGGTCGGCGGCGATGCGGTGCGGGTCAAGCCGGAGCAGGGCGCGGGCGAAGTCGTCGGGATCGCTGTCGCCGCTGTAGTCCTGTTCATCACGTTCGGCTCGCTGGTGGCGGCCGGCCTGCCGCTGCTGACCGCGATCCTCGGCATCGCGATCGGCATCGGCGCGATCAGTACGATGAGCGGGTTCGTGAACCTGTCGTCGACCACGCCGACACTCGCCCTGATGATCGGCCTGGCGGTGGGTATCGACTACGCGCTGTTCATCGTCTCCCGGTACCGGCACGAGCTCGCCGCCGGCCGCGACCGGGAAGAGGCAGCCGGTCTGGCGGTCGGCACCGCTGGTTCCGCGGTGGTGTTCGCCGGCCTGACCGTCGTGATCGCGCTCGCGGCGCTGGTGGTCGCGGGCATTCCGTTCATCACCCAGATGGGGTTGGCCGCCGCGTTCACCGTGGCCGTCGCCGTGGTCATCGCGCTGACCCTGCTGCCGGCGCTGCTGGGCTTCGCCGGCCGGCGGATCTCCCGGAAGCCTCGTGGGCTGCATGCCCGCGACCTGGAGGCGGACCGTGCCACGCCGGGGCCCAACATCGGCGCGAGGCGGGCCGGGGCGATCGCCCGCCGCCCGGTCGTGGCGCTGCTCATCGGAGTCATCACCCTTGGTGTCATCGCGATCCCAGCCTTGGACCTGCGACTTGGCATGCCTGATGACGGCGCCGCTGCACCCGACACCACCCAACGCAAGGCCTACGACCTGCTGGCCGGCGCGTTCGGTCCTGGCTTCAACGCGCCGCTGACCGTCACCGTCGACGCGGGCGCCGGGTCGGCGCAGGCGGCGGCGGACCAGGTGACACAGGCGATCCATGGCCTCCGCGACGTCGCCACGGTCACCCCGGCGGTCATCAATCCGGCGGGCGACACCGCGCTGTTGACCGTCATCCCGACAAGCGAACCGAGCGCCGCCGCGACCGAGGAACTGGTCCACTCCATCCGGGAGATCGACGGCACGGTGCCTGGCGCCAGCATCGGTGTCACCGGTCTGACCGCCATCAACATCGACGTCTCCAAGAAGCTCGGCGACGCGCTCGTGCCCTATCTGATCGTCGTGGTCGGCCTGGCGTTCGTCCTGCTCCTGCTGGTGTTCCGGTCCCTGCTCGTGCCGGTGACAGCCACCCTCGGCTTCCTGCTCAGCATCGCGGCCACATTCGGCGCGGTCGTAACGGTGTTCCAATGGGGCTGGCTCGCCGACGTCTTCGGCATCAAGCAGACCGGGCCGATCATCAGCCTTCTGCCCATCATCCTGGTCGGCATCGTGTTCGGTCTCGCCATGGACTACCAGGTCTTCCTCGTCACGCGGATGCGCGAGGAATACTCGCACGGCAGCACCCCGCGCCAGGCCATGATCACCGGGTTCGGTCACGGGGCCCGGGTCGTCACCGCCGCGGCCTTCATCATGATCAGTGTCTTCTCCGGGTTCATCCTGTCGCCCGAGTCGATCGTCAAGTCCATCGGCTTCGCTCTCGGCGTCGCCGTGCTCTTCGACGCGGTGGTCGTGCGCATGACCATCATCCCGGCGGTGATGGCCCTGCTCGGCCGTGCCGCCTGGTGGCTACCCCGCTGGCTTGACCGGATCCTGCCCAACCTCGACGTCGAAGGCGAGAAACTACGCCACCTCCTCGACGATGGACCGGACCCCCTCGATACCACCCACGAACATGCACCCGCCTGAACACACCACCCGCCGACAGCGGCCGGATAAATTCCCCGTCTTCCGCTCCAACCGGACCCTGATCACGGAAAACACCGAGGTCTTCTGAATGGCGCATGCTCGTGTGGTGGTGGTCGAAGACGAGGAGAACGTCTCGTACGTCGTCGCCATGGCGCTGCGGCTGGCGGACTTCGAGGTGATCGAGGTGTCTACCGGGCGCGATGCGCTACGCCTCGTCGGCGGCGACACCTCGATCAGCCTTGTCGTGATGGATGTGATGTTGCCCGACCTTGATGGTTTCGAAGTCTGCGAGAGGATGCGCGCAGCCCGGGTGGACGTGCCAGTCATATTCCTGTCAGCCCGCGGGAGCCTCGAGGACCGGGTGCGGGGTCTCACGCTCGGCGGCGATGACTACCTACCCAAGCCGTTCAGTGCAGAGGAGTTGGTCGCCCGGACCCGGGCGATCCTGCGCCGCCGCGGTGTGGGCGCGGAGCCATCCTTATTGACATGCGGTGAGCTAAGCGTCCACGAGGATGCTCACCGGGTCACCATCGGGAGCCGACCCATTGCGCTGTCGCCGACCGAGTACAAGCTGCTGCGGTTTCTGCTGCGGAACGCCGGTCGGGTGGTGACCCGGGGGCAGATTCTCGACCACGTGTGGGATTACGGCTTCGATGGTGAGTCCACGGTCGTGGAGACGTTCATTTCCTCGCTACGAAGGAAGGTTGACACGGTGCCCCCGCGGCTCATCCACACCGTGCGTGGCGTGGGCTACCGCCTCAGCGAGGAATGACGTGCCGTGACGCTCAGACTGCGGCTGGCGGTGGCCGGCGGGGTGGTGCTCGGGGTTCTCGGGCTTGCCGGCTACCTGCTGATCCAGTCCGTGTGGACCGCCCAGGTCGCCCAGATCGACGAGCAGCTCACCGGCGCGGCGCGCGCCGCGGCAGTGTCTCTCGACGTGGCGGGACCGCTACCCGACCGTTCCGCGCCTGTCGGGTCGGCGGGCGCTCCACCCGGTGCCGCCTCAGCTATCCGGAACGTTCAGAACGGTCTGAACTACACCTACCTGGCCGTGTTGTCGGGGAACCGCCGCACGGTGATACTCGCGCCGACCGGCGCCGCAGGGCAGGCGCCTATGGCACCGGCCGCGGGACCGCGGCCATCGACCTCGCCGCGCGCGGTAACCGTGGCCTCGACATCCGGATCACAACGGTGGCGAGCGGTCTTCGTCGTCGGGACGGGTCACCGGGATGTGCTCCTAGCCCAGTCGTTGGCACGAGTGGAAGCCACGACCGGGCGGATTCGCTCGGTGGTGTTCGCCGTCGGCGCGTGCGTGCTGATCGTGCTGGTGGCCGCCGGCTACTGGGTGGAGCGGCTGGGCCTGCGCCCCATCACCCGCGTGGCACAGGTCGCCGACGCGATCTCTGCGGGCGAGCGGTCGCGGCGGGTGGACGCGCTGGGGTCGTCCCGATCGGAAGCCGGTCATCTGGCTCGCGCCTTCAACGTCATGTTGGACGAGCAGCAGGGAACCCAGGATCGACTCCAGCGCTTCGTCGCCGACGCCTCGCACGAACTGCGCACGCCCGTCTCCGTGATCCGCGGCCTCGCCGAGCTGTGGGGCCACGGACACCTGCGCGGGGGCGCTGACCTCGACGAGACGATGCACCGGATCGGGCGGGAGGGCCGCCGTATGGCAGATCTCGTGGAGGACCTGCTGCTCCTCGCCCGGCTGGACGAAAGCGGATTCGGCCAGCACGGCCACGTCGACCTCGCCACGGTGGTTCGCGACGTCGAACGCGAAGCGTCTGAGCGATATCCGTCCCGCGACCTGCAGTGCCGTGTGTGCGGCCCGGTCGTCGTCCGCGGGGAGGAGGCGGCGCTACGCCAAGTGGTCGCCAACCTCCTACAGAACGCCCTCATACACACACCGTCCACCACCTCGGTGTCGCTGCGGCTGGACGAGGCCGGTGGCACGGCGCTTCTTGACGTGAGCGACACCGGGCCGGGGATGCGCCCCAAGGATGCCGAACGGGCGTTCGACCGGTTCTGGCGAGCTGACGCCAGCCGCCCCCGTCCCGGCTCGGGACTCGGCCTGCCGATCGTAGCGGCGATCGTCGCAGCCCACGACGGGAAGATCATCTTCAACACGTCACCGAAGCATGGGACGTCCGTCCACATTGAGCTGCCCACAGCCGGCGCCCCCAGGAAACCCGCAACCAACGCTCAAGACGGCGCAAGCTTGGCCGGCGAGCATGCTGCTCGTGCGGAGCAGTCCAGTCACCACGCGAACCCTGCGGCTCGCCCGGCCTCACCCTGGGGTGCGCATTCCCCCGTCGACGACGCTGGCCAGTGAGCGGTGCGCCGATCCCGGGCTGCGGCCGGTCCACAACGTCAACGGGTGCGCCTTAGAACGCTGGACACCAGCGTCGCGCGCCGAACTCGAGCGGATCGTCGCCTCAGGGGTTCTTGTTCGCAGACTTTTACCTCGGCATGCACCACAGCGGATTGCATTGGAGTCACGATGTCCGAGAACGCTTCCACCAGCAAGAACACCGCCTCGGGGCTCACCCGCCGGAAGATGTTCGGAGCGGCCGCTTTCGGTACAGCCGCGCTCGGTGCGACCGCGGCCGGCGGCCTGATGGCCCGCGCCGACGGCACACGGGGGCAGACCGCCACCGCCGCAGGGGCCTCCGTGATCGAGACGCGGGAACGTGCCGTCGTCGTCGGCACCGGCTTCGGCGGGGGCGTGACCGCGCTGAGGCTGGCCCAGGCCGGGGTCCCGACGCTGGTCCTGGAACGCGGCATCCGCTGGCCGACCGGGCCCAACGCGACGACGTTCTGCCGTTTCAGCACCATAGACAACCGCTCCTCCTGGCTGACGGACCACAGCCCGATCCGGGGTGTCGACAAGACCTGGGAGCCGTTCACCGGGGTGATCGAGACCGTGACGGGGACCGGGATGGACATCAACTGCGGGGCCGGAGTCGGCGGCGGCTCGCTGACCTACCACGGCATGACACTGCAGCCGACCAGAGAGAACTTCGCCGTTTCCATGCCGGCGGCGGCCGGCCTCTACGACGAGCTGAACCAGTGGGCCTACCCGACCGTCGCCAGCATGCTGGGGATCTCCACGATCCCCGACGACATCCTGAACACCGACCCCTACCGCTCGTCCCGGCTGTTCCAGGCGACCGCACCGGACGCGGGCCTGCAGCCGTTCCGGGTTCCCCTGCCCGTCGACTGGAGCTTCGTCCGGGGTGAGCTCAAGGGCGAGAACCAGCCGACCTACACCACCAGCGACCTGGCGTTCGGAGTCAACAACGGCGGCAAGCACTCAATTGACGTTACCTACCTGGCCGCTGCGGAGGGGACCGGCCGGGTGCGGGTGGAGCCGCTGCACGTCGTCCGCGACATCTCACTCGACCCGAACAGGCGCTGGGTGCTGGCCGTCGACCGGATCGATACCGCCGGCGCCGTCCAGGAGAGGAAACGGATCGTCGCGGACGCGGTGTTCCTCAACGCCGGCTCCGCCGGCACGACACGGCTCCTGGTCAGGGCACGTGCCAAGAAGCTCGTACCGGATCTGCCCGACGCCGTCGGCACCCAGTGGGGCAACAACGGGGACCGCATCTATGCCTGGACCGGAATGAACGGCGACATCGGAACCCAGCAGGGCGGCCCGGCCTGCGTGGGTGGCCGCGACCCGCTCAGCCCGATCCCGTTCACCCTTATCCATGCCGGATCGCCCGTGCAGCTCCCCGGAGTCAAGATGATGACCGTCGTCGGCTTCGGGATCGTTCAGGCAGCCGGCAGCTGGGCCTACGACCCGAACAAGGACGACGCCACGCTGACCTGGCCCGATTCCGCCGAAGCCACACTGCAACAGCTGATCGCCGCCCGCATGCAACGGCTGGCCGCGGCGGGCGGTGGAACGATGACCGACACCGACGAGACGTCGCCCTCAACCTGGCACCCGCTGGGCGGAGTTCCCATGGGACCCGCCGTCGACCAGTACGGCCGGATCCTCGGTCACCGCGGCCTCTACGTACTCGACGGCGCACGGATCCCAGGCTCCACCGGCGCCTGCAACCCGTCCATGACAATCGCCGCCCTGGCCGAACACAGCATGGCCACGATCGTCCGCCAGGACATCGGACAACTGTTCTAGTGCCGTGACCGCGGATCGTGCGGCGATCGTCGGGGTCGCCGGTGACCTGGCAGCGGGCGCAGCCGATCCCGCTGTCCGCGCAGGGCATGAGCCCGACGAAGATCACGGAGATGACGTTCGCCTCAGAGGCCTGGGACCGCGACGTGCTCCACAACTCCAACGCCGACGGGTTCGACTGCCGCCCAAACCCGCTGGCGGGCGGTCAACGCACCCTGCCTCGTCGCCCTCGTCTGCGCCGGCGCCGTCTTCGAAGCAGGCCAGCTCGTCGGCCGACCCTGTGGGGCTCCAGAATCCCGATTCGGCCTGTGATCTGGCCTGTTGCGGTTTGATCCGGTCTTCCCCGGGAGGTGTCAGGCGGCGTTGCGGTATTCGTTGATCAGCCCGTCGAGGATGCGTGTGCGACGGACGGTGGACCCCGGGGTTGGGGCGACTGCGGGTGGCGGGTCGGGTGGGTGC
>NZ_UBIZ01000218.1:0-1221 GCF_900465275.1 Parafrankia sp. Ea1.12
GGCGACGGACCGGCCGGGAACCGGTCTCACAGGGAGGTGAAGGTAAAGCTCCGGCCCCTGGCCCGCAGCGCCGGCAGGACCTGGCGAAGCGCCTCGACGGTCTGCGATCGATCGCCGCCGCCGTCGTGACACAGCAGGATGTCGCCCGCCCGGGCGCCGGTCAGCGTCCGCACGATCGAGGCCACCCCGGGCCGGGTCCAGTCGCGCGGGTCGACGCTCCAGCCGACCGGTGTCAGGTGCTGCGCGGCCGCGGCGGCGAGGACGGCCGGCGACCAGTCCCCGCCGGGCGACCGGAAGTACCGGGGAGCGACCCCACCGGCCGCGGTGATGATCGCCTGGGCCGCGGAGATCTCCCGGGCGACGGTCGCGGCGGAGCCGGCGCCGAACGGCGTCGGATGGTCGAGCGAGTGGTTGCCGACCGTGTGCCCCTCGGCGAGGACGCGCCGGACCAGCTCCGGGTGGGCTTTCGCCTGGACCCCGATGACGAAGAAGGTCGCGCGGACACCGTTGCCACGCAGCACCTCCAGGATCCGCGGCGTCCAGACCGGGTGCGGTCCGTCGTCGATGGTCAGCGCGATCGCGTTCGCCGGCGCCGCGGGCCGCGCGCCGCGGACCCGGCTCACCGCGCCCGACCGCCTGCCCGCCGCGGGGGCGGCCAGGGCCGGGTCGAGCGCGCCGAGTGCCGTGAGGCCGGCCGCTCCCGCGATCGACCACCCCAGCAGCCGTCGGTGGGATCGTCCGCGACGACCGAGCCGCCGGTGACCGCCGCCGCCGCCTGCATCTACTAATGGGACCTACCGGGTCGTTGTAGGGCAGGCTCGGTGCCGGTGGCCGCCAGCGGGTGAGCACTCCCATCCGACCCGGCCGCACCTTTCCGGCAACAACTGGACGCTTTACTCCCGTCAGGCCCTTTTCCGGCACTGGTACCACTCGGCTCCAGGCCAGACCGGCCACCGTCCGCAACCTCTTTTTTCATCCCCGCCGTTGACATTTCCAGCCGCAATTTATGCCCGCTTTGTACCGGCACATACGACGTATGGTCTACCGGCGCCGGGCGCTGTGAGACCCGGTGTTCGGAACAGTGAAGGGACAACGGGATGAAGGTCAGCCGTACGTGCCGCGTCCGCTCCAGTCGCAGCGGTGAGGTCTCGCCATGAGCGTGCGGCCCTCGTCCGGGGACGGTTTCGGGGCCGGGGGCGGTTTCGAGGCCGGGGGCGAAGC
>NZ_UBIZ01000520.1:0-9193 GCF_900465275.1 Parafrankia sp. Ea1.12
GCCGCCAGCCTGCTACCGGGCCTCCTGGCAGCTACCCGGACCGGACTTCCACCGGCAAGCGACGACGAGCTTACGAAAGGTAGATCGGCCGCTTACACGGCGTCACCTCCAGTCTGCTGGGCGCACGGAAAGACCAGCAAACGAGACCTCACCATGACCGCCCACCACCAACGCACAGGTTAAAAATCAAGTTCAAGGGCTGTTTCGTAATCTGGGCGCCGGGGCCTGGAGCTGCCTGGTGGATCATGTCGGGGTGCAGGTCATCTCCGCGCCCGGCGATCGACGGAGCAGACCCCGACCCGTCTGGCTGCTCCGGAGACTTCATGCCGGGCCCGGTGAGGGCACCCACACCGAGCCGGGTAGGTCTGACGGTATGGGAACGCGGATGGCGTCCAAGGGGTCCTGTCTGGGCCCGCGGATCAATGTTTCCGAACCGGGCTCGATACTCCCCGACCTGGTGGCGGTTCTGCGCCGCCGGTTACGGATGGACGTCGGCTGGCTCGGCCGGTTCGTCGACGATCTTCTGGTTCTCGAGGTGCTGTGCGGGGACGCAGGGCGGTTCGGGCTCAGCCCGTACTCGACGGTGCGACGCCCGGGGTCACTGTGGGGAGCAGTCGAGCGGGGCGATCTGCCGTCGCTGGTGCCCGACACCCGCGCGGATCCTCGTGCCGCTGAGCTGGCGGGGGCGCGGGAGCTGGGTGTGCGTGCCTTCGCCGCGGCGATGCTCACCGACAGCGAGGGCGAGCCGATCGGCATGATTGGCTGTATGGGAAGCGAGCCGATCCCGGCGCTGCCCCAGCACGATGGCGGCTTCCTGCGCCTGCTCGCGCGGTTCCTCACCGACTTCGTCATCGATGTTCGCGACCTCTGGGACAGACAGAGCCGAACCTGGCGCGAGATCCGTGCCGCGCTGGACGGCGCCGCGCTGCGGACCACCTTCCAGCCGGTGGTCGACCTGCACGCGGGCCGACGTGGCCGGGTCGTCGCGGTCGAGGCACTGACCACGTTCCCCGTCTTGGACAGCTCACCCGAGGACGTGTTCAAGAAGGCGACGGCGGTCGGCTTGGGCCCCGAACTCGAACTGGCCGCACTGGGCCGGGCCGTTCAGTCACTGCCCGACATCCCGCCCGGGATCACGCTGGCGATCAACCTGTCGGCCGCGGCGCTGGCCGACGACGCGGTCGAGCTGATCCTGTCGACCGGTTCACCCGAGCGCCTGGCAGTCGAGATCACCGAGCACGAGTACATGGTGGACAGCGACAACCTGGCACGGGCCTTCGACACGCTGCGCGGCCACGGCACCCACATCGCCGTTGACGACGTCGGCACCGGTTACGCCGGCCTTGAACAGCTCCTACGACTACGACCGGACATCATCAAGATCGACCGGTTTATTACTCACGGTATCGACCGTGATCCGGCCCGGAGGGCAGTCGCCGCCGGCTTGACGACAGTGGCGGCCGCGATCGACGCGAAGATCGTCGCCGAAGGCGTCGAATCACACTCTGAAGTAGAAGCCCTCCGGGACGCGCACATCCGATACGCCCAGGGTTATCTCCTCGGCCGTCCCACCCCCGACATCCACGACGCGTGCTCGAGACGGCCGAGGTGCCAGCAAAGGGAGCGTCCGAGAAACGGGTAGCGCCGGGACTGCTGCATGCCGCCGGGAATGGAGGGCTTTGTTGCGTTGAGGGGTGGTGGGACGCGGCGGTCCCGGCTGGTGCTGTCGGCGACTCCTGAACACTGACCCCCCTGTGGCGCGGTGGGTTCGAGCACCCGTCGGCGTCGGGTCCCGGGCCGGCCTGCTGCGGACGTCCCCGCAGCCTCGGCGAGGAGGGGTGACCTGCGGCCGGACTCCTGCAGCCGTTGGCTCGCCGGATCGGAACGCAGGCGCCAGTAACTGGGATGCCGCCTGCCAGTGGGGTAGTACTAGAGGGTGTGGTGGCAGCAACCCGTCAATGGTGACCTTGGCCTGGTGACCGCTCTGCCGATGGCGAGGCTCGTCGCGGTCTGCCCGGTCTGCCCCTGGCCCATTCACCTCGCGGCGGTCGTCTCCCCCAAGGGAACGACGGCCTGCCTCGACACCGACGCCCTTGAACGGGCGATACGGGTACATCTGGCCCAGCACGGTATCAGCGATGACGAGGACTGACTGATCGATCGGACACTATCGGACACTGTCGCATCACCGCGCGGCTGCGCCTCCGCTCGAAATTTCGGCGTTTTCCCGGCGTCATCCCGGCCTGCCTTCGGCACCCAGCGCCGACCTTCGGCACCCAGCGCCGACGAGTGGTCAGCCTGCGGCGAACACGTCGACCACGTCGACGGCCGGTCGTGCCGGGGCTGCCTTCTGCCGCTCCGCGGCGAGGAATGGCCCTTCTCCACTCGGGTCCATCACGCCGGCCTCGACCCAGATGAAGCGGCCGGCGAGCACCTCCTGCGCCGCCGTGTAGTTGCGGGTGTCGTCGTTGCGCCACAGCGCCGAGAAGGATGCCTCGACACGGCGTCGCGCCTGCCGGCAGAACAGGTCGGCCAGGTCGGTCGCGATCGGCTCGCCGTCCTCGTCGAGCATTCGGGCCCGCACGACCGCCGCGCTGATCGCGAACAGCTCGGCGCCGATGTCGACGAGACGTCCGAGGAACGCCTGCTTCTTCTCCAGTCCGCCCTGCCAGCGAGCCATCCCGTAGAAGGTTGACCGGGCGAGCTTGCGCGCCGAGCGCTCCACGAAGCGCAGGTGCGTGCCGAGCCGGCCGAATTCGACGAAGGAGCGCGGCGACGTACCGCTGCCGACGGCGAGGCCGGGCAGCCAGCGGCTGTAGAAGGCGGCCGCCCGTCCGGCGCTGCGGGCCTTCGCCACGAACGGCGCTTCCGGGGAAATGAGGTCGCCGGCCACCGCGAGGTGGGTGTCCACGGCCTCCCGCGCGATGAGCAACCGCATGATCTCGGTGGAACCTTCGAAAATTCGGTTGATGCGCAGGTCGCGCAGCATCTGCTCGGCCGGTACCGGTCGTTCCCCCCGGTTGGCCAGGGACTGGGCGGTCTCGTACCCGCGACCGCCGCGGATCTGGACCAGCTCGTCGGCGATCAGCCAGGCCATCTCGCTGGCATACAGCTTGGCCAGGGCTGCCTCGATCCGGATGTCCTCGCGTCCCTCATCGGCCATCAGGCCGGACAGCTCCAGCATCGCCTCCAGCCCGAACGCGGTGGCGGCGATGAACGCGACCTTCTGGGCGATGGCGTCATGCCGGCCGATCGGCCGACCCCACTGGACCCGGTCCCGCGACCACTCCCGGGCGATGCGCAGCGCGTACTTGGCATGGCCCGCGCAGATCGCCGGCAGGGCGAGGCGGCCGGTGTTCAGCGTCGTCAGGGCGATCTTAAGCCCCTGGCCTTCCCGCCCGAGGCGGTCCGCGGCAGGGACCCGGACTCGATCAAAACTGGTGACGCCGTTCTCGATACCGCGCAGACCCATGAACTCGTTGCGGTGCTCCACCTTCACGCCGGGTGCGTGGGCGTCGACGATGAAACACGTGATGCCACCGCGATGACCGTCCGAGCGTGGGACGACCGCCATGACCACCAGCCGGTCGGCGATCACACCGTTGGTGGTCCATAGCTTGCGGCCGCTCAGCTCGTAGGCGGCGCCGTCCTCGACCGGCACCGCCTGGCTGCTCATCCGGGCCGGGTCGCTGCCCACGTCGGGCTCGGTCAGCAGGAACGCGCTGATCTCCTCGCGTGCCACCTTCGGCAGATACGTCCGCTTCTGCTCCTCGGTACCGAAACCCATGACCGGCTCGGCCACGCCGATCGACTGGTGCGCCGAGAGCAGCGTGGGAATGCTCGAATGCCACGAACCGGACAGTTCAAGTGCCCGGTTGTAGTACACGGTGGTCAACCCGAGTCCGCCGTACTCCTCGGGGATCTTCATGCCGAGGGCGCCTATCCGCCGCAGCCCGTCGATCACCTGCCCGGGCAGCCGCCCGTCCCGCTCGACCTGCAGAGGGTCCACCGTGTCCCGCAGGAACGATTCGAACTGGACCAGGAACGCCTCCCCTCGATGCCGGTCGCCCTCCTTCGGCCGCGGGTGCGGGGAGATCAGATCGAGTCGGAGATGACCGAGGAAAAGCTCCTTGCCGAACGAGGGGAGCTTCCATTCGGCCTCCCGGGCCGCCTCAGCGACTCTGCGCGCCTCGCGTTCTGCCACCTGTGCCACGTCGCCTCCCGATCTGTCGGCGGTATGTGGTCCTCCTGCCCACACGGCGTCCACCCGCACGAAGCTGGCACTCACGCCCAGGCTGCGCTCGTTCGCACGCCGTCAGCGTCCGTACCGACCGACGAGGGTGCCGCTCGCCACCTGGTGTGCGGCGAGGCCCCGACGCACGTCATCGACGCGCGCCCCGGATGGTGGGCGTAGCGGTTCGTCGAGGGCGTGGAGGCGGAAGACGTAACGGTGTGGTTTGTCGCCGCGGGATGAGGTCCGAGTCGCTGAAGGCCGCACTGTGCAGCGTCCCGACATCGTTGGGGTGGGGCCATCAGCCTGCTCCTTCGAAGTCGTTCGGTCTCTCGCCAAGGCATCGCCGCCCACACGGCCGGGAAACCCGGTCGGCGCCGCTCATCAGCAGTTCGCCGGCCCCACCGCACCTGGTCCGGGAACCGCCGGGTCCGTGGGTCTCCTCCGGCGGTCAGAGACCCGACTCGAACCGGAAGGTCGGATTCGCCGGAGGGAAGGCGGCTGCCGGGGAGGAGCTCCGACTGGCTGCGGACGCCGCCGAGTGGGTCGGGGACGTCCCGTCCGTGCAATGGTGGTTGCGGTCCGCTTCGCGCCCTTGCCTTTGGCTCGCCTTTCGTCGCGAGGTCCCCTGCCGGGCCGGTGACCCCGCACGGTGGGTTGGCGTTTGGAGCGTCCCGCGCGGGGCGCCCGCCCCGCAGTGTGAGGGGGTACACCCGCTTGCACGGCGACCGAGAAAGGCCAGCCGGTGGGCGTCGGCCCGCCGGCCCGCGGCCCGTGCCCGTTCTGTGGGCGGGAGAGCGTCCTGCGCGCGGACCGTCCGTGCATGATCTACCTGTGCCGTGACTGTGCGCGCCCTACGCTCGACGAGGCCAAGGACTACGCGGCGGACCGACCTTCGCGGCCCGACGAGCCGTTACCGCCCGATCCGCGAAGACTCCCCACATTCGGCGAGGCCACCGGCTCAGAGGGTGCATCGGTGGCTACCCTGCGCCGGCGCCGCACCTGTGGTACACCAAACCTGTCACCGTTTACGAGGGTCTTGACACGGAGAGGTTCCCCGAGGGGGGATGTGCGATGTCGCCGCCGACACCGACGAGGACGGGTAGCTCGACCGCGAGACCGCGGCGTTCAACTACTACGGGCACCGCCGAACGGGCAGGGCCGCAGGAGGCCACGTCGGCCTCCCCGGACGCTGGCCAGTCGCGCGCGCGGGCCGCTACGGTCCGGTTGCCGTTCCTGACCGCCCGGTTCGAGTTCGGCCGGCGGGCTGGCCGCATGGGCTGGCGTCTCGGTCCGGTCGGCCTGCCGTCCCCCGGCAAGAGCGCCTACTACCTGGGGCTCGGCGTGCTCGCGGTGGGCGAGGTCGTCGAATGGCCGGTGGCTGCGGCGATCGCTGCTGGCACCTACGTTGCGCAGCACACCCGCAGGCAGGCATCTGCCGTCCCACAGGTCTGGCATGTGTCGCATAACGGGCACCAGCAGGAGGCAGGCGTCTGACCAGCAGGGGCCTGCGCACCGGCCTTTTCACGATCAGCGGGGACCGCTGACGGGGCCTCATCCTCTTCGCTCATGATCGGCGGAGCGAGAGCATGCCGTCCGCCTGAAGGTCGAACCGTGTCCCGAAGCCGCGGCTGATGCTGTCAAGAATCTCCTGTAGCCAGGCGGAGTCTTCGTGGCCGGCGTACCGGAGTCGCATCTGCCGTGCCTGCAGGGGCATCACACGCAGGTCGATCAGCTTCCCGCTGCCCGGATCGACCGACACGAAGTACGCCAGCCGCAGGTCGTCCCGGTAGCTTTCGTAGCCGGCGATCCCCTCATAGTCGTCGATGAAATCGCCGCACCCGTGCAGGATGAGCCTGTCCCGGTATATCTCGACAGGCCGTGGATGGTGCGACGAGTGTCCGTGCACGATGTCGATACCGCCGTCCACCAGCCGATGCGCGAAGCGGATCTGGTCGTCATCGACGTCGTAGCCCCAGTTGGAGCCCCAGTGGATGGATGCGAGGGCGAGGTCACCGAGCCGCTTCACCTGCCGAACACGGCCCGCGACCTCGTCGGCCCAGCCGTCCGACAGCTCCGGGACGAGGTCAACACCGGCCCTGTCCTCGGTCACGGCCCACGTCGCTGGAATGCCGCTGGACGGCAGCCCGAACGAGAAGATCAGAACCCGCCGGCTGCCATCGATAGGCACAACCGCGGGCCGGCGGGCCTCTTCCGCGTCGTGTCCGGCTCCCGCCTCCGCCAGCCCGGCACCGGACAGCACATCGAGCGTCTCGATGAGCCCCCGGCGACCGAAATCGAGCAAATGGTTGTTTGCCAGCACACACACGTCAGGTCGGGCGGCAGTCAGGCAGGGCAGGTTGTCCGGGCTCATCCGATAGTGGACTTCCTTCCCCGTCGCGAAGGCATCGCACCGGGTGATGGTGGTTTCCAGATTCAGCACCCGGACATCGGGTGCAGCCTCGTCCAGCGCTGGCAGCACATCTCCCCAGGGCCAGGCGAAGTCGACCGGGTGAGGGATCGGGCCGTTTACCGCCTCTGCCAACTCGACGTAGCTGCGGGCATCCCAGACGTATCCCTCGGAAAGTGTCGGATCACCGGGATGCGGCAGGATCTGGTCGATACCGCGGCCGAGCATCACGTCGCCGCAGAGGAACAACCTCACCGCGCCCTCGCACACGGTTCCACCTTATGGGCGACAACCTCCGCCGGCCGAGCCGAGCGACCCGGTTGCAGCGACGGCAAGACGATGGCCACAGTTCCGACTCCGGCGAGATGGGCTGAATGTCCCGCAACGTGGGCGACTCAAGAGGCCTGTGGGCGGTGCCAGAACTCGGGCACCGGCCTTGACCTGGGTTTCAGGCGGCTCGTTCGCATTCGTTGATCAAGCCGCCGAGGACGGGTTGGCGCTTGACGCTTCTTTGTCAGGTCGGCGACGGGGTGGTCGGGCCGTGGTGGTTGAAGGTCGCGGCCGCGGTGGGGTCGTCGTCCGTTGTGGTGGGCCGTGTACTCGACCAGGACGGTGCGCAGGTGCCGTTCACCGACGATCAGCATGCGGTCGGTGACCTCGGTCCGGACGGTGCGGATGAACCGTTCTGCGTAGGCGTTCGCGCGGGGGGTTCGGGGTGGGATCTTGATGGCTGTGATGTTGGCATCGGCGAGGACTGCGTCGAAGGAGGCGGTGAATTGTCCGGCGCGGTCACGGACCAGGAACCGGAAGTCGGCCGCCCGGTCGCCGAGGTCCATGAGAAGGTTCCGGATCTGCATACCCGACCGAAGATCGGATAGAGCAGGCGTACGGACACAGTTGACCATCATGCCGCCACCCGCACCGTCGCATCACCCCAGCTCGCGGGCCCAGGCCGACTTCTGGCACCCCACAGGTAGAGGTAGGTCCACCGGCCGGCGACCTTCGCATACGTTTCGTCGATGAACCATCTGTCTCCGGGACGGTGCCGGCACGGCCGGGCTGCGTCGACCAGCGAGGGTGTGAAGCGCTGCACCCACCGGTAGACCGTGCCGTGATCAACCTCGAGGCCGCGTTCGGCGAGCAGCTCCTCGACATCCCGGTACGACAGGACGAACCGCACGTACCAGCGGACCGCCAACACGATCACCTCCGGCGGAAACCGGAACCCCGCGAACTCCGACGTCGGAGCCGGTGGACGGGCACGACGTCGGCGCATGATTCGATCAGGACCGATCGGTAGCCGCGACGGTGGACTTCGCCGATGCAACAGCGCCCCTCGCCCCGGCCCAGCACATGGGGAGCGCCGAGTCGGCATACCGCCACCGCGCGTTATCATTCTAGCGTCGTAATTGGCAGAATTTTCAAAGGTCAACCGCAAAAGTTCTGTCGAGAGGCGGGGTCGGCCGCAATACATGTGCCATACGGGGGATTTGATGTTTGGGCGCAGCTCCATAAAAGCCTGGCAGCAGGCAACGGGGGTTCTTCTCTTCGACCGATGGCGAGGTGGCGGCGTCACCGCTTAATTTCGGAGGTGTCTGTCGACCATGCGTCCAGACCTGGGCCGCACCGCGGGGAGACCTCGCCGGCGGGCCGGCCCCCGACCTCTGGGCGCAGTTTCTTTATCCCCTATTCCCGGCATAACCGGGACTGGGCGGACTGGGTTTCATGGGAACTCGAGGCTGCTGGTCACTCGGTTAACGTCCAGCACTGGGACTCCGTTGCCGGAACGTCTTACCTGGCCTGGATCGAGACTTCCATCCGAAATGCCGACCACATTGTGGTACTACTGTCGGAAGCGTACCTGAACTCCGCCTTCGGGCAGACGGAATTCCTCATGGCCTACCAGGTCGACCCGTCGACCGCCCATCGCAGGGTAATTCCGATACGGGTTGAGAACTGCGAGCCGCCGCGTGGTTCATACCTCGCTCAGCTGACCTATTTTGATCTCTTTGGAATGGCTGTAGAGAAAGCTCGACGGCATTTGGTGGAGAGCGTCGAGGCTGTGATCAGTGGCCGCGACCGGCCGAAGATGCCACCAGTTTTCCCCGGAGGCGTCGGCGGAGACGGCCGTCCGTTCCACACGAGCGGTCCTGCCCGACTCGCCGGTCGCCGCTTCCCGGCGCACCCGCCGCCCGTCGGACGTTCCGCCACCTACTTATCCAGCTTCTGGTCCTCTCTCCGCGGGGCGCTGCGCGGCCGGGCCACCACCCTGGCACTAGGGCCTGTTCTGAGTCTGGATCACAATCGGGGTGTTCGTCCTTCGTGTGGGTGTTTCGGCTGGTAGCACAGTGGTATGACGCGTGGTGATCTGACCGATGGTGAATGGGAGTTGATCGAGCCGCACCTCCCGCTGGGGGCGTCCGGACCGATCCCTGACCTGCGCAGCTATTTCAACGCGGTGATGTGGAGGTTCCGTACCGGAAGCCCCTGGCGGGACGTGCCGAACAGCTACGGCTCCTGGTCGACGATCTACGACCGGTTCCGTATGTGGG
>NZ_UBIZ01000496.1:0-537 GCF_900465275.1 Parafrankia sp. Ea1.12
GTGCTGGCGGAGGGAGCGGTGGGGTCGGTGGGTGTTGAAATGCTTCGCGTAGCTGTCGAGGACCGAGGTCAGGTGCCGTTCGGAGATGATCAGCGGCCTGTCGGTGCATTCGCGGCGGGCGGTGCCGATCCGGCGTTCCGCGATCGTGTTC
Source organism: Parafrankia sp. Ea1.12 (assembly GCF_900465275.1). Taxonomy (NCBI): domain Bacteria; kingdom Bacillati; phylum Actinomycetota; class Actinomycetes; order Frankiales; family Frankiaceae; genus Parafrankia; species Parafrankia sp. Ea1.12. Next base: position 152 of record NZ_UBIZ01000496.1, read on the forward strand.
GCCTGCGGGGCTTGTGGTGGTGTGCGTACCACGTCGATGCCGGCTCCGGTGAAGACGGCGTCGAAGGAAGCCGTGAATTTCGTGTCGCGGTCACGGAGGGGGAACCGGAACCGGTGGCCACGTTCCTCGAGGTCCATCAGCAGGTTCCGTGCACGTTGGGTGACCCAGGCCGCGGTTGGATGCTTGGTGACCCCGAGAACATGAACGTGGCGGGTGGCGTGTTCGACGACGAAGAACACGTAGATCCGTTGCAGGAACACGGTGTCCACCGTGAAGAAGTCGCAGGCCAGCAGGCCGGAGGCCTGGGCGCGCAGGAACGTGCGCCAGGAGGTGTCGGCCCGGCGGGGTGCGGGGTCGACGCCGGCGCGGTGCGGGATCCGCCAGAA
>NZ_UBIZ01000327.1:0-27410 GCF_900465275.1 Parafrankia sp. Ea1.12
GGGCCTGGGGGCGGGTCGGGTCGGCCTGCATGATCGCCGACGGGTGCCGGCGCAGGCTGTAACGGGTGTGCGCGAGTGCGGCGAGTACCCCGAGCAGCACGGCGATGGCCGCGCCGGCCTCGTCCAGTCCGGCCAGGACCAGCGCGATCGTCGAGCCGCTCTTGACCGCCGCGTCCACCAGCAGGTTCGTGGCGAGCGACGGGTAAAGCCGCCCGCACTGCATCAGCCCGCGGTCGACGCACAGCAGGCACCAGGCCGCTCCGGCGATGATGATCTCGGCGACCCCGCCGGCTCCGGGCAGCGAGAGCTCGCGGGCGACGAACCCGCGCGCGATGATCGCCAGGACGGCGACGGAGAGGACGAGGACGACCCCGGCCCGGCGGACCCGGCCGATCCACTCGTCGATCAGGTCGGCCTGGCCGGTGTGCTGCCAGTTCGTGATCCGCCGGACGACGCCGACGAGCAGGGCGCTGCCCGGCATCGAGACGACGAAGAAGATCGCGAAAAGCTGCGCGACGGCGCCGTAGGAGCGGGTGCTCATGGCCCGCGCGATGACCAGGGTGACCCCGAGGTTGGCCGCGTTGGCGATCAGCCCGGCGAGGGCGAGGGGGATCGCGCCCCGCATGGCCGCCCGGATCCGGTCGCTCTGGCCGCGCAGCCGCTCGGGCGCGAGGCCGGCGAGCCCGGGGAAGGCCGCGAGGCTCGGGTGCTGCCGACGCGGCTGTGTCGCCTGCCCGGGAATCATCGCCGGACCGGGCACTCCCCGCGTGCCGGGCGGCGGCTCCTCCTGCAGCCCCTGGCCCGCTACCTGCGCCGACCCGAGCGGCTGGGACGGGGCCGGCGAGGAATCCCGCCGGCCCGAACGGTGCCGCCCGCGCACCTGCGGGGGAAGAGACTCGGTGGCTGGACCTTGGTTCATCGGTTGTCCCCCGGAGTCGCGCACGCGCGTACCCTCCCCATCACACGGCGTGACATGCGCCCGGGTGTGTATTCACCCGCGCCAGGTCTCGGCGCGGGTGGTGCGGCCCGCGCCAGTCGTGCGGGCTCGGTGGCGGGCACCCGGGGAACGTCGGTCACCGGTTGGTCAGTGTCTGTCCGCCGCAGCGGCCTCGGTGGCGAGGTCGGCGTCGACCATCATCTCCACCAGCTCGTGGAAGCCGACCCGCGGCTTCCACCCCAGCACCTCACGAGCCTTCGACGCGTCGCCCACGAGGACATCCACCTCGGCCGGGCGGAAGAACCGCGGGTCGGAGCGGACGTAGCCGGACCAGTCCTCGATGCCCACCCGGGCGAAGGCGACGTCCAACAACTCACGAATGCTGTGGGTCTCGCCGGTCGCCACCACGAAGTCGTCCGGGGTGTCCTGCTGGAGCATCCGCCACATCGCGTCCACGTAGTCCCCCGCGAAACCCCAGTCGCGCCGCGACTCCAGATTCCCCAGGGACACCGAGTCCTGCAGACCGAGTGAAATCCGCGCCACCGCCCGCGAGATCTTCCGCGTCACGAACTCGATTCCCCGCCGCGGCGACTCGTGATTGAACAACATCCCCGAACACGCGAACAACCCGTACGACTCGCGGTAATTCACCGTCAGGTAATGCCCGAACGTCTTCGCCACCCCGTACGGGGAACGCGGATGAAACGGCGTCGTCTCCCGCTGCGGCGTCTCCCGCACCTTTCCGAACATCTCCGACGAGGACGCCTGGTAGAACCGCACCCGGGACAGGTCGTTACCGCCCGCGATCCGCAGCGCCTCCAGAACCCGCAGCACCCCCATACCCGTCGTCTCCCCGGTCAGCTCCGCCTGCTTCCAGGAGAGTCCGACGAACGAGATCGCGCCCAGGTTGTACACCTCGTCGGGCTGGGAGATCTCCACCGCGCCGATCAACGACGGAAGATCCGTCAGATCACCCTCCAACAACACGACCCCCGGCACCAGCCGCTCCACGGTCGCCACCTTCGGGTTCGACTGCCCGCGCACCAGCCCGAACACCTCATAACCCCGCCCAACCAGCAACTCCCCCAGATACAACCCGTCCTGGCCGGTGATTCCCGTAATCAGCGCGCGAGGCACGATCATCCTCCTGTGGCCCGTGGAGTACTGCTGCGGAAGGTTAGCGTCAGGTAAAGCGGCCGGGTCACTCGGGTGCCGGGGCCGGCCCGTCGGCACCACGCGCCGTGGCCGGGCGGGCCAGCTTGAGAAGCTCGGGTAGCACCATCTGGCCGGCCCGCGCTCCACCGCCGTTGCTGATGTGAACACCGTCGTCGTCGCGCACGCGAACGCCGTCGATCTCACCGCGGTACTCGTTGCCCGGGCTGAGTACCGCGGCGAGATCGATGACGGTGGTGACGGCGGAGTGCCGCGCGGCGGCCTGGCGAAGCAGCTTGTTGAACTGGATCACCCGGTCGGCCCGGGTTTCCGGGTAGATGCTGCCGTCCGCCGCCTCACCCTCCTCGAACATCGGGGCGGTCAGCAGCACCACCTTCGCTCCGCGGGCCGAGAGGGTGGTGATCGCCAGGTCGAGCTCGCGCCCGAGATAGGCGTCGAACGCCGGATCACCGATGTGGGTCCGTCGGCCCTCGAGGTCCTGGTCGGTGACCTCCCAGCGCCCGACCAGCAGCATGGCCAGGTCGGGACGGAGCTCGTCGACTTTCCGGCTGAGGCGGGTGGGCCACTGGTCGCACCCCGGAGGTGGCAGGTTCACCTCGCCCATGAGGAGGCGGCGCGGCGAGCGGGTCACCCCGCATCCGAGCTGGGAGCCGTCGTGGATCTCCAGGCCCTCGCGGGCGGCGGACGTGGAGAACTCGCTGAAGCCGAGGGTGAGCGCGAGCGAGTCCCCGGCCAGGACGGCCCGCAGCGGTCGGCCCGTCACCGGCTCGGCCCGGGCCGTCGGCGGTGCCGCGGTAGCGGCCCGCGCGGCCAGCTGCTCGAGGTCCGCCGCGCCGCGGCCGGCGGACGGGTCCGCGATCGTGGCGACCATCACCAGGGCGACGACCGCGCAGATCGAGGCCGGGACGGTGACCCGCGGCATGGGGAAACGGATCTTCCGTCGCCTGATCGGGTTTTCGACCAGGTGGAACGAGGCGATGGTGATCGCCGCCGTGACGGCCACGCGCACGCCCAGCAGCGCCGCGCCGCTCAGCCCCGTGCGGGCCGCGGTGACGGTCAGGAAGACCGGCCAGTGCCACAGGTAGAGGCCGTAGGAGACCCGGCCGATGGTGGGTAGCGGCGGGAGCGACAGCACCCGCGCGGCCGGCCCGCGGGGCACCTCGACGATCGAGGCGATCAGCAGCATCACGATCACCGCCACGCCCAGGAAGCCGCCGGAGTAGAGCACCCGGCTCTCGCCGTCGACGGTCGCCCAGACCGTGAGCATCGCCACCCCGGCGAGGCAGCCGGCGACGGACAGGCCCTTCTTCGTCCGCTCGGTGAGCGGTGTCCGCCGCTGGATCCGCCACACAGCCAGTGCGGCGCCGGCCAGCAGCGCCTGCGCGCGGGTGTCCGTGCCGTAGTAGATGCGGGAGGCGTCCGCGCCCAGCACGACCAGCAGCAGCCCGAGCAGCGCGGACGCCTCCGCGCCCAGCACGGCGACGGTCAGGATCAGGGTCTGCGCCTTGTGGCGCTGGTTGCGCCACCGCGCCGTGGTGCGCCCGCTGTGCCACATCAGCAGGTAGACGGCGAGCGGCCACAGGACGTAGAACTGTTCCTCCACCGCCAGCGACCAGGTGTGCAGCAGCGGGGACGGGGCGGAGAAGTGGTCGAAATAGCTCTGGTCCGACAGCGCGAACCGCCAGTTGGCGACGTACCCGAGGGTCGACAGCGCGTCCACGCGCAGTGTCTCGACCTCGCTGGGCTGGGCGACGAACCGGGCGTAGGCCGCCACGCCCAGCATCATCGTCAGCAGTGCCGGCATCAGACGTCGGGTGCGGCGGATCCAGAACGACTTCAGGTCGATGCGCCGGGTGGTCCGGTACTCGGCCACGAGCAGGCCGGTGATCAGGAATCCGGAGAGGACGAAGAAGGCGTCGACGCCGAGCAGTCCGCCCGGCATCCAGCTCAGGCCCGCGTGGTAGGCCATCACCCCGAGGACGGCGAGGGCGCGCAGGCCGTCCAGCGCGGGAGAGTGGCCCAATGGTGCCAGCACCGGTGCCGTGAGTGGTCCGGTCTCGAGCGGCCCGGTCTCCGGCGATCCGTCGTCCGGCCGCCCGGTCTCGAGCGGGCCGGTCGCATGCGGGTCGGTGGCGCCGCGGGCGCGGGCACCGGGCCTGTCCGCCTCCAGGAGGTCGTCCGCTTCGAGGAGGTCGTCCGCCTCGCCCGCGCCTCGCCCGCCGGCCGGCTGCCGTGACGTGCCTGTCTGCCGTGACGTGCCCGGCTGTCGCGGCGTGCGCGGCCCGCCTGGCTCGCGTCGCCTGGACGGGTCGGCCACCGGCTGGCGGGAACCGGCCCGGCGGGCCTCGGCCGGCTCGGCGCCGTGCGGGCGCGGCGGGCCGCTCCCGACGAGCTCGTGGCCGCCCCGCGGGCTCCGGTCGCCCGCGGGGCTCCCCGTGCGGGCGGCTCGCCCGGCACGGGCTGGGACGCGGGGGCGGGCGATGACGCGGGTGTGATCGTCGGCGTCGCGTGCCGCCTCACGTGGGTCGCGTGAGGCGGCGGCCCGGCGCTCGATGTGCTCGGTCTCGTCGCCGCTGTACGCGCCGCCCCGGCGCAGGCGGCCCTCGGGGTCCGGGTAGGCGTCGTCCTGGTAGGCGGCGTCGAGCCGGGACCGGTCGAGATACAGGCCGTCCAAATGGTCTGTGGCCTCGTCGTACTCCGTGCCACTGCCCGTGTCCGCGCGTCGGCCTGCGGCAGGACGATCGATGTCGGCACCTGGGCCCGTGGCCGCGCCCGGACCGCCGGCCGCGTCGGTGCCGGAGTCCGGCTCCGCACGGCGGTCCGCGGCTCTGCGCCGGTCCCGGGCGGGGCGCCGCGGGTTGCGCTCGGCGGCGTGGCCGTCCTCCGGCTGACCGGGGCGGGGGCGAGCCAGCGGGTAGGTGTCGGTGTCTCGGCGGCTCAGCCCGGTCCCCTTCCGATGTCGTTAGGTGCGCAGGTGTGGCGGCAGGCCACCGGATCGAGCCGGACGGGGCCTGGCACGGACGGTGCCGTGTCCGTTCGCGTACCGGGAGCAGCACATGGGCCCGATCGGCAAGGCTAATCCGCGGTTCCGGTCAGGGGAAACGCGTGGTAGTCCCAGACCGGAGATGTCGGGCTCGGCAATACCTCCAATGGGCCAGCATTGGTACCTTCCGCGGGTGCCTGACAGCAGCTCACCGTCGGTCACCGCCGGTGATCCCGACGGTCCCCCAGTTCCGCGCGATTCATCTGGTATGTCCAGATCGCCGGGTTCCGTGGTCGAGGCTACGACGGATCGATCAGACGGTGCCGCGGACGTTCTGTCGGATGAGGGTCAACTCGCGCCGACGCCCCGCCCGCCCGGGGCGCATCGGTCGGCGGCCGCGGGCCGATGGTCGAGGTCCGGAGGGCGCCCCGGCAGGGGTCGCCTGGCCGGGTCCGGCCAGCCCCCGACACAGGGGCCATCGGATCCCGGCGCGCGGTCCGCGGCACCGCCCCGGCTCGCGCCGGCCGGGCGGGCGTGGTGGATCGGCCTGCTGGTGGTGGTCGCCGTCGGTCTCGGTGTCCGCCTCGGCTACCTGTTCGGATGGATGCATCCCGCGGTCGTCGACGGTGACCCTTTCTATTACCACCAGGCCGCGAACCTGTTCGCGGACGGGCACGGCTGGCCCGATCCGTTCGAGTTGAGGTACTTCGACAGATACGTCCCGGACGCGCAGCACCCACCACTGACGAGTGCGCTGCTCGCCATCCCGTCCGTGCTGGGCTTCACCGGGTTCCTGTCGCACCAGATCTTCTCGTGTCTGCTCGGTGCGGTGTCGGTCGGCGTCGTCGGCCTGGTAGGCCGCCGCGCCGCCGGCCCGGCCACCGGCCTGCTCGCCGCCGGCATCGCGGCGCTCTACCCGGGGATGTGGCTCAACGACGCCCTGGTGATGTCCGAGACCACCGGAATCCTGACCTGCGCCCTGCTGATCGCCGCGGCCCACCGCTTCTGGGACCGGCGGACCGTGGCGGACGCCTGCTGGCTCGGCGCGGCGCTGGCCGCCGCGATGCTCGCCCGCGCCGAGCTCGCGCTGCTCGCTTTGGTGCTCGTGGTGCCCCTGATCGCGATGAGCCGTCCGCTGCCGTGGCGTCGCCGCCTCGGCCTGCTCGCGGCCGCCGCCGGCACGAGCGTCGCCGTGGTGGCCCCCTGGACGGCCTACAACCTGTCCCGGTTCGAGGAGCCCGAGTTCCTCTCGAGCGGCCTCGGCTCGACGCTGGCCGTCACCCACTGCGAGGCGAGCTACTTCGGCAAGTACACGGGGTGGTGGTCGTTCGACTGCATCCAGGCGCTGGAGCAGGCGCCGGTGGAACGGTCCGAGCGGGACGTCTACTACCGGAAGGCCGCATACAGGTTCATCGGTGACAACACCGGAGAGCTGCCCCGTGTCGCCGCCGCCCGGGCCGGCCGGACGTGGGGCCTCTACCGGCCGTGGCAGCAGACCGAGTTCGACGGCGTGGAGCTGCGCCCGCTGGGGCTGAGCCGGCTCGGCATGGTCTGCCTCTGGGCGCTCGAGCTGGCCGCCGTCGCCGGCACGGTGGTGCTGCGCCGACGGGGGGTCGTCCTGCTGCCGCTGCTGGCGGTACCGGTCACACTCACGCTGGCCTCGGTGCTGGTCTACGGCACTACCCGGTTCCGGGCGTGCGCCGAGCCGGCGGTCGTCCTGCTCTCGGCGGTCGGGATCGCGGCCATCGTCGGTGCGCTGCGCCGTCGCCGGGCGGGCCTGGCCACCGCTGAGGCCCAGCGTGAGCGCGTAAAGTGACGACACGGCTGCCTTCCGGCACCGTTTTCGGGGATCGCGTCCGGCTCGCTGGGGTGGCGCGGGCCGCCGAGCCGTCGGGTACCGCCTGGTACCTTGCGACCGTGCCAGACATCGCCGACAGTAGTGGTCACGGTCGGTGACCGCCGGTTTCGACCGCGGGAGCGGTGGCCGGGCGCCGGGCCGGCCGGGCTCCGCGGCCACGGCGAGCACGGGACCGGCCGCGCCCGCACAGGCGGAGGCGGCCCGGTCCGCGCCGGTGGTGTTCGCGGGCTTCGACGGGCTGCGCGCGATCGCGGCGCTGCTGGTCCTGGTCGTGCACGTGTCGTTCAACAGCGGGCTGACCACCGGCAACTCCATCGGCGTCTACACCGCCCGCGGTGAGATCGGCGTCGCGGTCTTCTTCCTGATCTCGGGCTTCCTGCTCTACCGCCCGTTCGCCGTGGCGCACCTGAGCGGCCGCGGAGCCCCGGACGCCGCCGGCTTCTACATCCGCCGGCTGCTGCGGATCATCCCGCTGTACTGGCTGGCGCTGGCGGTCGCGCTCAACGTCGTGCCCAACGACAAGATGGGCGTCCACGGCTTCGCCGGGCTGCTGCAGACGGCCTTCTTCATGCAGGGCTACCGGCAGCACTGGGCGATCCAGGGCCTCACCCAGGCGTGGACCCTCAACGTGGAGTTCGCCTTCTACATCTCCGTCCCGTTCTATGCCTGGCTGCTCGTCCGCCGGCGCCGCCCGGCCCGCTCCCAGCTCAGGGTCGAGCTTGTGGCCCTCGCCGTGATCTTCGTGATCAGCCGGGTCCTGCACTACGCGCTGATCGGCTCGCACATCTGGTGGGCCGACGGCTGGACGGTCTGGCTGCCGGTCTGGTGGGACCTGTTCGCCATGGGGATGCTGATCGCCGTCCTGTCGGCCTGGTACGTCCAGAACGGGCGGACGCCGGCGTGGGCGCGGTGGCGGTGGTCCGGCGGGGCCTGCTGGCTCATCGCCGCGTTCTTCTACTGGGTGGCCAGCACCCAGGTCGACCTCCCGCTGCAGCCGCTGTTCGTGCCGGACCGCACCCAGGACATGGGCCGGCACCTGTTCTACGGCCTGTTCGGCTTCTTCCTGATCCTGCCCGCGGTGTTCGGGCCGCCCGACCAGGGCCTGGTGCGGCGGTTGCTGACCTGCCGCCCGATGGCCTACCTCGGCCTCATCTCGTACGGGATCTACCTGTGGCACACGGTCGTGATCGAGGTGGTCGCCGAGCACACCGGGACGGCCGCCGGCGAGCTGGCGTTCGCCCCGTTCTTCCTGCTGGTGCTCGTGCTGACCTGTGCGGTCTCCACGATCACCTACTTCCTGGTGGAACGGCCCTGCATGACGCTGGGTCGGGAGTGGGCCCGGCGGGTGCGCGCACGGTCCCGGCCGGTGTCGGCGGGGCCCGCCGAGCCGGTCCCGGCCGGCGCGGGGGCGCCGGCCGGCACCGACGAGCGCTGGTCGGTGGAGTCCCAGGTGGACGAGAGGTGGCGCCAGGAACTGTCCGGTAGCGGACACCACGGAGCCGCTGGCGGACACCAGGGAGCCGACAGTGCCCCCGACGGCGAGTCGGCGCGGACGATGCCGCTGCGGACCGGCCGGGCGCCCGGTGCCGGCTCCGGCGGCGGACCCGGCACGCGCCCGGGTGCCCCGGCGGCGGACCGGTCGCCCGGCCCGGCTCCCCGGCCGCGCGCGGAGCCGGGCCGCGGGGCGCGGGAGCGTGGGGTACCAGGTCCCGGCGGCTCCGCGTAGCCGCCGCCGGTCACCCCCGCCCCGCGGCGCCCGGCCGGCGACCGCGCCCGGCGACCCGGCCGGGAGCCGGCCGGCGGGCCCGGCGGGCCCGGCCCGGACGGCGCCGCCGAGAGCCGACTGGGCCACATTCTCGACGGCGGGCGGGACGATGGCTGGTGACTTTTCGTACTATGAAAGCCCCACAGGGTGAGGGGTTCGGCAGGACTGGCTCCGCGTCTGTGTGCCCTCCCGTTGACCTCGTGGGACACCGCTCCCTAGACTTGGGAGTTGCACGAGGGTTCGTGGGTCTCAGACCGAGCGGATCCACTCGAGCAGTCGTTATCGGTTCTGACAGTGTCGTTCTTGCGTTCGGTGCCTGTCCCTCCGTCCCGGCGGTTCGATCCGGCCCTCGCGCTTTGGACGATTCCCAGTCGGAGCCGACCCCTTGACGAGCACCACCGACGTACGACCCGTGGAGACCGTGACCACCTCGCACAGCCCGACCACACCACAGGTTGCGGTCAACGACATCGGCTCGGCGGAGGATTTCCTCGCCGCGGTCGACAAGACGATCAAGTTCTTCAACGACGGCGACATCGTCGACGGCATCATCGTCAAGGTGGACCGCGACGAGGTGCTGCTCGACATCGGTTACAAGACCGAGGGTGTCATCCCGTCGCGGGAGCTCTCGATCAAGCACGATGTCGATCCGCACGAGGTCGTCACGGTCGGCGACCACGTCGAGGCCCTCGTCCTCCAGAAGGAGGACAAGGAAGGCCGTCTGATCCTGTCCAAGAAGCGTGCGCAGTACGAGCGCGCCTGGGGCACGATCGAGAAGCTCAAGGAGGAGGACGGCGTCGTCACCGGCACCGTCATCGAGGTCGTCAAGGGTGGTCTCATCCTCGACATCGGCCTGCGCGGCTTCCTTCCCGCCTCCCTCGTGGAGATGCGCCGGGTCCGCGACCTCCAGCCCTACGTGGGCCGTGAGCTCGAAGCCAAGATCATCGAGCTGGACAAGAACCGCAACAACGTGGTTCTGTCCCGCCGCGCCTGGCTGGAGCAGACCCAGAGCGAGGTGCGGTCGGAGTTCCTCGCCCAGCTCGCCAAGGGTCAGATCCGCAAGGGCGTGGTCAGCTCCATCGTCAACTTCGGTGCCTTCGTGGACCTGGGTGGCGTCGACGGCCTCGTGCACGTGTCCGAGCTGTCCTGGAAGCACATCGACCACCCGTCCGAGGTGGTCGAGGTCGGCCAGGAGGTCACCGTCGAGGTTCTCGACGTCGACCTGGACCGCGAGCGGGTCTCCCTGTCGCTGAAGGCGACGCAGGAGGACCCGTGGCGCCAGTTCGCCCGGACGCACGCGATCGGCCAGGTCGTACCCGGTCGGGTCACCAAGCTCGTGCCGTTCGGCGCGTTCGTCCGCGTGGACGAGGGCATCGAGGGCCTGGTGCACATCTCGGAGCTGGCCGAGCGCCACGTCGAGATCCCCGAGCAGGTCGTCAATGTCGGCGACGAGATCCTGGTCAAGGTCATCGACATCGACCTCGACCGGCGCCGGATCAGCCTCTCGCTGAAGCAGGCGAACGAGGCGTCCTCGCTGGTCGCTGAGGGCGACTCGTTCGACCCGAGCCAGTACGGCATGGAAGCCAAGTACGACGAGCAGGGCAACTACGTGTACCCCGAGGGCTTCGACCCCGAGACCGGCGAGTGGCTGCCGGGCTTCGAGGAGCAGCAGGCCGAGTGGGAGCGGCAGTACGCGGAGGCCCAGACCCGGTTCGAGGCCCACCAGGCCCAGATCCGGGCCGCGCAGGAGGCCGACGCCGCCGCGGCGGCACCGTCCTCCTACACCTCGTCGCAGTCGGAGCAGCCCGCTTCGGCGATCGACGAGGAGGCGCTGCGGCGTCTGCGGGAGCAGTTCGGCCGCGAGTAGGCCGTAGGTAAGTGATCTTCAGGGCCCGTGGGGAACATCCCACGGGCCCTGAAGCACGTTCGGGGCGGTGTCGGCCCCGCCGGCCCGCGTGGTCTGCTCGCGCCGCGCGGCGACGGCCTCGATCGCCGAGGCCGCCTGGTCGAGCAGCCTCTCCCGGGACTGCGTCCCGTCCAGCTCGACGACGTTGTCGGCCTGGGCCATGATCTTCTCGTAGCCGTCGGCCTGCTCGACGAGGTGGGCGCGCAGCGCCGCCGGGGTGAAGGCCCGGGTGCGGCGGTCGCCGCGGGCGACCATCCGCTCGTAGGCGAGCGAGGGCGGTACGCGCAGCCACAGCAGCGGGTCGGGGCGGGGGAGCAGATCCTCCATGTGCTCGAGCCACGGCCGGTGCTGCTCCCCGTAGGGGCCGCAGTGCACCTCCGACGACTGGATCCACCGGTCGAACAGCAGGTCGGGACGGCCGTCCGGGCCGGTGCGGTAGCGCAGTTGGGCGGAGAGCTCGATCAGGTGGGCCAGCCGCCGCACCGGGCCGGGGATGACCGCCTGGTGCAGGACGGTGTCGTCGGGCTCGGCGATCGCACGGAAGATCTCCACGCACACGCGCGCCGGCCGGGTTCCGCGCAGTGGGCGCAGCACCGTCTCCAGGCCGCGGATGAGCGTGGTCTTCCCGGCTCCGTCGACACCCTCCACGGCCACAAGCAGTGGATCTTTCCGGCTCATGCCCGAACTGTAGATCGCCGGCGGCGGGCGCGTCCGCCGCTCGGGTGAGCGGGGCCCACCGGAGTGTTACGACGCCGTAAATGCGGCTGCCGGCTATTGCCGGTTCGCCCGACCGGTACCAGAATCGGACGGGCACAGCTCGCCGCGGGACCATCCGCGGCGGTGATTCGCTCCCTGCTCGGTGCACCAGCTGGTTCGGTGCCCATCGAGCTCGGTGCGCCGTCGACGAACTCTGCCGCGCCGGTCCGCCTCCGCGTCGGGCGGCAGCCGGCAGCCGATCCGGTCGGGATGCTCTTGGCCAGCGACGTCTTCACCTTCGGCGCCGCGCCGGCGCGTCCCTACGCTCTGCTGGCCGTCGAAGGCCCGGCCGGAGCGGGCAAGCTCGCCCTGGTGCGGCGGCTGACCGCGGCACCGGCGGCGCTGCACCTGCACCTGGCGTCGCAGACCGACGCGGTGCTCCGGGACCTGATGCGGCGGCTGAGTACCATCGGTGAGCCGCTCGGCGCGGTCCCGGCGAATCTCGTCCACGCCGCTCGCCTGATCGAGGCCGCCGTCCAGTTCCGGTACCTGGAGGAGTTCCTGGCGGGGTTCGACCTGGTGGTGGCCGACCGCTGGATCCAGACCTGGGAGGTCTACTGCGGGGACCTCGGCGAGTACACCGAGTGGTACCTGCAGATCGCCTCGTACGTGCCCGTTCCCGACCTCGTGCTCTATCTGCGCGTCTCGCCCGAGGTGGCGGCCGCGCGGCTGGCACGCCGGGCGTCGGCAGGGCAGGCCACAGCGGGGCATGGGCCGGCGGGACAGGCTTCAGCGGGGCAGGAGCCGGGGGGGTCGGCCTCAGCGGGCCGGGAGTCCGCGGGCCGGGTGGACGAGGCCGCGGCCCTGCGGGAGGCCGTCGAGGCGTGCGCGCGCTACGACGAGGTGATGTCCGGCGTCGACTGTGTCGTCATCGACGCGGACGCGCCGGCCGCGGACGTGCTGGCGGAGGTGACCGGGATCCTGGACGCCGTCGGGATGCCGCGCCCGCCGATCCCCGGGACAGGTGGCGGGGCGGACGTGCCCTGGCCGGGGCCGCTCAGGGGGGCGTGAAGCGCACCGGGAGCGCGGCGACCCCGCGTGCCCACACCGACGGGCGCCAGCGCAGGTCCCGCGGCTCCACGGCGAGTTCGAGATCGGGGAGGCGGTCCAGGAGCACCTCGATCGCGGTGGTCGCGATCGTCTCGGCCGTCATCTGGGCGGGGAAGGGGCAGCGGTGCTCGCCGTGGCCGAACGCCAGGTGGGCGTGGTTGCCCGACGGGCGCCCGGAGGGCTGGGGACGCGCCCACGGATCGGAGTTCGCGGCCGACAGGCCAAAGATGAGCAGGTCGCCCGTGCGGATCCAGCGCCCGCCGAGCCGGACGTCGCGCCGGGCCCACCGCGCGACGAGGTTCTGGATCGGCGGGTCCGCCCACAGCACCTCGGCCATCGCGTCCCCCGCGCTGAGCCGTCCACCGGCGAGGTCGGTGGCGAACCGGGGGTCGGTCAGCATCAGCCGCAGCGTGTTCCCGATCCAGTCCGCGGTCGGCGCCTGGCCGGCGATCAGGGTCGCCATGACGTCCTCGACGACCTCGTCGTCGCGCAGGCCGGCCGGATGGGTGAGCAGCGCCGACACCGCGTCGTCGCCCGGTTGCGCGCGGCGGCGCCGGACCACCCGGGTGAGCATCGCGTGGGCCCGCCGACGCGCGTCGCGGGCCCCCGTCCCGCCGCTGACGAGCAGGGTCAGATCCCGGGCGAGCGCGGTCAGGTCGGTGTCGGGCAGCCCCCACATCCCGGCCGCGACCATCGCCGGCAGCGGGCTGGCGTACTGGGTCATGAGCTCGGCGCGGCCGTCGCCGGCCATCGCGTCGATCAGGGCGTCGGCGCCGCTGGCCGCCCGCGCCCGCAGGCCGTGCGGCTCGAACATGCCCAGCACGTCGCCGACGGCGCCCAGCCGGCGGGCGTGGGCGGGCCCGTCGAGGGCGCGTAGCGACGGCCGCTGGCCGACCACCGACTGCAGCGGCCAGGCCGGCGGGACAAGATCCCAGGCGTTCCAGATCCGGCAGTCCCGGCCGAACAGGGCCGGGGTGCCGGCGACGTAGACGACCTCGCGGTAGCCGAGCACCAGCCAGGCCGGGACGTCCCCCTCGAGCAGGACCGGGGCGACCGGGCCGTGCTCGTCGCGGATACGCCGGTAGAACGCGGCGCGGTCGTCCCCGGGGCCGTCGGCCGGTAGCCGGACGGCGGTGGCGTGCGCTGGCCAGCGCGCGTCGAGATCCGGCCGTACCGGCGGGTGGGCGCCCGCCGCGCCGCGCACCGACCCGCCGCGCGGTCCGCTCGGCGGGCCGCTGGATGGTCCGGGCACGGGCTCGCCGGACGGGGTGTCCTCGGGCCCGCCGCGGCGGGTGGTCGGTGCCGGGCAGGACGCGCCGTACTGGCGCAGCGTGCCGAGCTGGCGGACGGCGCCGAGCGCGCGGGGCATGCCGCTCGCGCACGTGCCGAGCTGGCGGGGGTTGGGATGGGTCATGTGCTGTCTCCGGCCTCCGGGTCAGCGTGGTGCCGCGCGGTGCGGCCTGTCGCGGTCCTCACACGGGACTGAACCGGACCGGCAACGCCGTCAGAGCGCGGTTCCACGCGGTCCGCCGCCAGCCGAGGGCATCGGCCGGGACGGCGATCCACATGTTGGGCAGGCGGTCGAGGAGTGCCTCGACCGCGGTCCGGGTGACGACCTCGGCGATCTCCTGCGCGGGGTACGGGCAGCGGTGCTCGCCGTGGCCGAAGGACAGGTGGGCGCTGTTGGCGCTGGTCCCCGGGCCCGTCTGGGTGTCCGGGGCGTGGCCGCGGCGGACCTGCGGATCGGCGTTGCCGGCCCCGAGCCCGAGCGCGATCATGTCGCCGGCCTCGATGCGCTGCCCGCCGAGCTGGGTGTTGCGGGTCGCCCACCGCCCGGCGACGACCTGCATCGGCGTGTCCTCCCACAGGACCTGGTTCAGCGCCTGCATGACGCTGCGCCGTCCGCCGGACAGGTCGAGGGCGAACGACCCGTCGGTGAGCAGCAGGCGCAGCGAGTTGCCGATCCAGCCGGCCACGGCGCGCGCGCCGAACCCGAACACCACGGCGAGGTCCTCGACGACCTCCTCGTCGGCGAGCCCGGCCGGGTGGGCGATCAGGCGCGAGACGATGTCGTCGTCGGGATGCTCGCGCCGGTCGGCGAGCAGCCACCGCAGCCGGTCCAGGACCCGCTGGTGGCTCTCGGCCGCGTCCGGGCCGTCGTCGATCAGGACGATCAGGTCGTGCACCAGGCCCGCGGTGTCGACCTCGGGCGGCCCGCACAGCGACGCCAGGACCAGGGCGGGCACCCGGTGCGCGAACGAGTCGATCAGATCGGTCTCCCCGCGCCCGGCGAAGGCGTCGATCACGTCGTCGGTGATCTCCTCGGCGCGGGCCCGGAGCTCGAAGAGGTCCACCGCGCCGAGGACGTCCTGGATGGCGGTGTAGCGCCGCCGGTGCTCCGCCCCCTCGGCGCGGAGCACGGACGGGCGGTGTCCGACACCGGGCAGGGCGGCCCAGTCGGGCGGGACGTCGTCCCAGCCGGCCCAGTGACGCGGGTCATGGGCGAAGATCTCCGGATGGCTCAGGACGTAGTGCAGCTCCCGGTAGCCGAGGACCAGCCAGGCCGGCAGGCCGCCGTCGAGCAGCACGGGCGCGACGGCGCCGTGCTCCCGGCGCAGGTCGCGGTAGGCCCGCGCCGGCCCACCCTGGAACTGCGCCTCGCCCAGGTGGCAGGGCGGGGTCCGGCCGCCGGGCGGCCGCTCCCGCGCCGCGCCGGCCGGCTCGCGGGCCGGCTCACGGGCCGACCCGCGGACTGACTCGCGCGCCGGCTCGCGGAGTGACTCGCGCGCCGGCTCGCGGGCGGTTGTCACGACGCCTCCGCCTCGCGCTCCTCGCGCGCCGCGGACAGCTCGCAGAGGTGGCGCACGAGGGTGATCAGCACGTCCTTGCTGGACGACCGGGCCCGGGCGTCGCAGTCGATCACGGGGACGTTGGGTGACAGCGAGAGCGCCTCGCGCAGGTCCTCCAGCGAGTGCTCGGGGGAGCCGAAGTTGTTCCGCGCCACGATGAAGGGCATCCGGTGGTGCTCGAGCCGGTCGATCGCGTACCACGAGTCGGCGACCCGCCGGGTGTCGACGAGCACCACCGCCCCGAGCGTCCCCGCGAACAGCCGCTCCCACAGGAACCAGAACCGCTCCTGGCCGGGGGCGCCGAACAGGTAGAGCACCATCTCGGCGTCGAGACTGATCCGTCCGAAGTCGAACGCGACCGTGGTCGTGTTCTTCTCGAGGACGTCGCCGTTGTCGTCGATGCCGACGCCGGCCTCGGTCATCACCTCCTCCGTGCTCAGCGGCCGGATCTCGCTGACCGAACGGACCATCGTGGTCTTGCCCACACCGAAACCACCGACGATCACGATCTTGACGCCGTCCCGGGCCGTGGTCTGCAGCGGCGGCCGGGCGGCGGGCTCAGAGCTTCTGGAGTCCAACGAGCACCTGCTTCAGGAACGCGGGATCGGGCAGTTGCGAGGGGTCGTTCGGGGTCGAGGGGTGGCGTGCCGAGATCCGGCCCCGCTCGAGCAGATCGGACAGCAGGATCTTCACGATGCTCACCGGCAGCTTCAGGTCCGCCGACAGCTCGACCACCGCGGTCGGCGCGCGGCAGACCCGCAGGATCCGGACGTGTTCGGACTGCATCCCGGGCGTCGGCTCGCTCCTGCTCGTGACGAGCGTGACGAGGTCGAAGGCGGTGTCTCCGGCCCGGCTGCGGCCGCCGGTGACGGTGTAGAGGCGGTCCGGGTCCTCGCTGTCGACGAGCCGACGGATCATGGCAGTAGCGCGGGCTGGACGGGATCGCGTGGCGCCGCGCTCAGGTACTCGCCGATCTGTTCGACGAGCTCGCTCATGTTGTGGCCGATGATGCCGGCGTCGGCGTCGTCGGTGGCGATCACCGCGAGGTGCGCGCCCTGGCCGGCGTCGACGATGAACAGCAGCCCGCCGTGGTACTCGGTCATCGACTGCCGCACGCCGCCGGTGCCGTCCCCGAACTCGATCGACGCGCCGTGCGCGAGGCTCTGGATCCCCGAAGCGATCGCGGACAGTTGGTCGGCCTGGTCGATGCTCAGTCCGGACGAGCGGCACAGCTTGAGCCCGTCCCTGGAGAGCACCAGGGCGTGGCGGGTCCCCGGGGTGCGGGCGAGGAGGTTTTCCAGCAGCCAGTCGAGATCGCGCTCAGTGGTGTTCATCGGGATCGCGGGGCGCCGGGCGGGTGGGTCCCATCCGGTCGTGCCCCTGCCTCCAATCAGGTCGTCCAGTGCTGTGCTGGTCGTCATGCAGGGCGCTGGTCGTCATGCGGGACGTTCGTCGTGACGCGGCGCTGGCAGGTCACGTGTCCTGCTGGTCCGGCTCGCCGGTGCCATCGGGGACGTCCGCATCTCCGGGGGCTGCCGACGGGCTGGCCGTGGTGCCGGTGGCGGCTGCCGTGACCAGCGCGCCCGCGCGTCCGGGCGCCGGACCGGCGGGCCGGACGTGGCTGGTTCCGGCGGCGCGCATCGCCCGGCGGAAGGCGGCGAAGTTCGCGCTGGAGTTGCGGCGTGGCCGGTGGGTGCGCGGCGGCGCGGCGAGCAGGGCCGCGGCGCGTGCGCTCGCCGCGAGGGACTGCCCGCGCTCACGCTTGGGCAGGGTCAGCAGCGGCGGAGCGCCCGCCTCGTCGGTGCTCCCGTCGGCGTCCGCGGCCAGCGCCGGCGGGCTCGGGACGGCGCTGGCGACCGTGGTCGCGTCCGGCGTCGCCTCGCGGGCCGCCCCGGCCTCGCGGGCCTCGCGGGCCGCCCCGGCCGCGCGCGCCGAGGCGGCGGCGTGGCTGGCGTCGAGCCGCGCTGGGTGGCTGGCGTCGAGCCGCGCGGGGTGGCTGGCGTCGAGCCGCGCTGGGTGGCTGGCGTCGAGCCGCGCGGCGTGGCTGGCGTCGAGCCGCGCGGGGTGCTCCGGCGTCCGCTGGGGCAGCGAGATGAACTCGGTGACCGGGTCGACCGCGATTCGCGCCGTGGCCGCGCCCGCCGCGCTCCCCACCTTGCCCGTGGTCCCCGCGCTCGTCGCGTTCGCCTCAGGGGAGAGGAGCGCGGGCAGCCTGGACGGCACGACCGTGGGCAGCCCGGCGGTGACCGTGTCCGCGGAGTCGGCGACCGCCGGCGGGGCGACAACCGACCTCGGCGCGGTGATGAGCTGGCGCGGGATCATGACGACGACCCCGGTGCCGCCGCGTGAGGAGGGCCGGAAGGACACCGTCAGCCCGTGCTTGCGGGCGAGGACGCCGACGACCGCCAGGCCGAGCCGCGTCCCGGACAGCGTGGTCAGGTCGAGGACCTCCGCCGAGACGGCACGCTCGGCCCGCTCGAGGGCGGCCGGCCCCATGACGAGGCCGCCGTCCTCGATGGTGATGACGACCCCGGCCTGCACCTCCTCGACGTAGACATGCACCTCCTCGGAGGGCGGCGAGAAGCTGGTCGCGTTGTCCATCAGCTCGGCGAGGGCGTGCATGATGCCCTCGGCGGCGTAGCCGACCACCGCGACCGCGCTCACCGAGTGCAGGCGGACCCGCTGGTAGGCGCTGATCCGTCCCATGGAGCCGCGCAGGAGGCTCTCCATCACGATCGGCTTCGTCCACCGGCGCCCGGAGCGCCCGCCGGTGAGCACGGCGATGCTGTCCGCGAGCCGGCCGGCCTGGGCGGTGAGGTGGTCGAGCCGGAGCAGGTCGCCGAGGACCTCCTCGCTGTGCCGTTCCTCCATGGCCCGCAGGTCGGCGAGCATGCTGGTGCTCAGCGCCTGCATCCGGCCGGCCGCGTTCGCGCAGGCCGCCATGGCCGCGCTGCGCATCCGCTCCCCGCGGCTGACCTCCTCCGCGACGGTGCGCAGGATGTGCTGGTGCGTGCCCTCGGTGCCGCGCGGGGCCTCCCCGAGCGCCGTCTGGACGGACGACCCCTCGCGCAGGCGTTCCACCACCGCGGGGAGGACCTCGCGGGCGAGCCGTTCGGTCTGGGCGGCCGAGCGGCTGGCGCGCGTCTCCAGGACGACGACCCGGCCGCGCAGCTCCCGCACGGTCTGCCGGTTGCGGACGGCCACGGTGCTGGCGAAGCCGACGAGCAGCGCGGCGACCGAGACGCAGAACAGGATCGCGCCGCGGCCCTCGGCGGGCGACACGGCCGCCGCGACCAGGCCGATGACCATGACGACGAGCACGGCCGCGGCCGGCGGCACGATCAGGTCCCGGGCCGTCGCTGGTCGCTGTACCTGATGACGAGCGATTGCGTGTTCTGACATCGATCAGGTCCTCGTCGTCGGTGGTCGGTGGGCCAGGGCCGGCCTGCCGCGGTCGGGAGGGACCACGGAAAATCCAACGTCCCACGGGAAGATCATGGTCGGAGTCGTCTGTCGGGAAGAGTTCTCGGATACTTCTCGGTAATCCTGAAAAGGTACGGCTGGGACCCCCTCCCGGCCTTTTTCTGAACTGTTCGTGCCGTTGCGGCGGAATACGTCCCCCCGGTCGCGCGACCGTGATTCCCGGTGCGTGGGAGCACCGGTGTGGGTCGCGCCGCCGGCCGTACTGACCACGTCGATCTTCGCCCCCTCGCCGTCGCCGCCCTGCGCCGTGATCCGAGTCCGCGCCCGGGATCGCCCCCGGGCCGAAGCTGAACCATCAGTGCAGGTCATATGCGCGTCGCACATGCTAGGGACACCTCGGACGGGTCGCGCGCCAGGCGCGGGGCGGCGCTGTCGGGCGATAGCCGCAAGTGGTATCGGAGTGTTACTGTTGTTCGTCTGTAGTGTGTAAGGTTTGTTTCTGTTTTGCTGGAATCCCGTTCGGTCGCCCGGAGGGAAGGATTCCGGGTGCTTGAAGAGTTGACAGCCTGGCATTGCTGCTGCCCGGTTCGGGGCGTCACGGGTCGCTTGTGGCAATTGCGGCGACACTTTTGGCGGGCGGGGTGGCCCGGGTGGATACTTGTTGAATTCCTTCTCAGTTAAGGACGGTCGCGCGTCGGTTCATCCTGTGCCGGCGGGGAATCGCCCTGCTCGGGGCGCCGCCCGGCTCCCGCCCCGCGGCGGTGCCGGCGCCGCGATCACCCCCGCACGGGTGCACCGGGGACGCTCGGAGGGGCCGTTGCGCCGGAAGATCGCCGCGTGTCCACGCTGTCTGTCAAGCGGAACGTGGCCTGACAGTGGGGCGTGCCGCCGTCCCGGGCGCACCCGACCGCCGGCTCCCGGTTGGGGTGGGGGTGCGCCGACGGGTGTCTCCGGGGGTGCCGTCCGCTCCGCGCGTCCCGCTCGCCGGCCGCTCGCCGGGGCCGCGGTGGCCGTTCGACGGCGGGCCCGGTCGCCGCGGCGTTGGTATGCCGCGGGGCGTTGGTATGCCGCGGCGGTGCGCCGGTGGCGTACTCACAGGACGTGCTCCCGGGGCGTGCTTCCGGGGCGTGTTCCCAGGTCGTGGGGTATCGCCCGGACCGGCAGCGGGTGGGTGTTTCGCACTGATTCGGAGCCGGCGCATAGTCTGACGGCCGGGCGCGCTGTCCGCGCCCGTCGCCGGCGGGAGGTTCGATGGGTCCGACGGGCGTGAGCCCGAGCGCGCTGCCGGAGCCTGCCACGGGATCGGTGACCGTCGCCGAGTCGGTTCTCGACAACCCGGTCTGGGAGTCACTCGCGGGCGCGCACGCTCATCTCGCCATCGCCACGTCTCGCGCGGCGCGCTATCCACCCGAGATCTCGCCGTTCGCGGCGGTGGGTGACGGCGCCGACCCTGGCGCCTGGGCGGAGCTGGCCGAACTCGCCGGGCCGGGAGTCCTGCTGGGTTTCTCCGGCCTGCGGATGCTCCCGCCGCCCGGGTGGGAGGTGACGATGGCGGTGCCCGCCCTCCAGTTCCTCGGTGACGACCTGGTGGACCGGCCCGACCCGGAGGCCGTCCCGCTGCGGGCCGGTGACGTCCCGGAGATGCTCGACCTGGTCGCGCGGACCAGGCCCGGCCCGTTCTCGCGGCGCACCATCGAGCTCGGCGGTTATCTGGGTATCCGCCGCGGGGGGCGCCTCGTGGCGATGGCCGGCCAGCGGATGCGGCTGCCGGGGTGGACGGAGATCAGCGCCGTGTGCACCGATCCGGCCCATCGCGGCGAGGGCCTGGCGAGCCGGCTGGTCCGGGCGGTGGCCGTGGGCGTGCGGGCCCGGGGCGAACAGCCCTTCCTGCACGTCTCGGTGTCGAACACCGATGCCCTCCGGCTGTACGAGGCGCTGGGCTTCGCGCCGCGCAGGGAGGTCTCGTTCGTGCAGATGCGTACCCCGTCGAGCTGACGCCGCGGCTGATTCTGTCACCGGGGCGGTGACAGAATCCCTGGAGGCCGGGTAGCGTCCGATGTGTCCGCGCGCCGTCCGCGTCGGCCCGTCCGGCTCCACCCGTGCGGGCCAAGGCTGTGTCCGGTCCTGCCCGGCCGGCTCCCGCTACGCGTCGGCGTCCCCGCCGCCGGACCTGCGGTCGTCGGGTCCGCACCACCGAGAGCTAGGTCGATCATGACTGTCCATGACTTCACCGTCGAGGCGACGGACGGCACCTCCCGATCCCTGCGCGACTACGCCGGCAAGACGCTGCTGATCGTCAACGTCGCCAGCAAGTGCGGCCTGACCCCGCAGTACGAGGGGCTGGAGGCGCTCTACCGCGACCTGAAGGGGCGCGGGCTGGAGATCCTCGGCTTCCCGTGCAACCAGTTCGGCGGCCAGGAGCCGGGCACCGACGCCGAGATCCAGGAGTTCTGCTCGACGAACTTCGACGTCACCTTCCCCGTCTTCAGCAAGATCGAGGTGAACGGCCCCGGTGCGGCCCCGCTGTACGACTACCTGCGCTCGGAGGCCCCCGGCGACTTCGGGCCGGAGTCGGGCTTCCTCTACGAGCACATCAAGCGCTCGCGGCCCGAGGCGATCGGCACCGACGAGGTGAAGTGGAACTTCACCAAGTTCCTGGTGGACGGCGAGGGCAAGGTCGTCCGCCGCTTCGAGCCCACCGTCACCCCGGACGAACTCCGCGGCGAGCTCGACACCTCCCTGGCCTGACGGGAGCGCTGTCGCCGACCCGGTAGCGCTGTAGCTGTCCGCCGCCCGGCAGACCGCCGGGCGGCGGACACGCGTGGCGGTCAGTGGCTCGGGCGGACCTCGCCGAGCCGCACGACCGTGGTGTCGCCGAGGCGCACCTGCTCGCCGCAGCTCGCGCACACGCACCGGGGCCGCAGCTCCGCGCCGCAGGAGTGCGCCCACACCGTCGGTGGCGGACCGGGCGTCACGTACCGGTCGCCCCAGTCCATGAGGCCGAGCAGCACCGTGTTCAGCGCCCTGCCGGACTCGGTCGCCACGTACTCGTGACGCGGCGGATGCTCGCTGTACTGCCGCTTCTCCAGCACCCCCGCCGCGACGAGCGAGCGCAGCCGGGTGGCGAGGATGTCCCGGCTCGCGCCGGTGTTCTCCACGATCTGGTCGAACCTGCGCGCGCCGAGCAGGACCTCCCGCAGGGCGAGCAGGCTCCAGCGTTCCCCGACGACGGCGAGCGCGTTCGCGATCGAGCACTCCCGCGCGGTCTTGCCCATCGCGGGCCTCCTCCATGGCCATGGACGTCCCCGGGACAGTGGCGAAGGTCCTGGAGCAGGGGTCCCGGGCACCAAGTCCATCCAAATTTCGAACTTACCACCGCGCCGCGGGGCCGGCCCGCCGCCGGCTACGGAGGTGCCGGGCGCTCCCCCACCCACGCGGGCGGGTCGCGCGGCCCGTGACGGAGCCCTGGCACGGCCGGGTGACAAGTCGGCCGGTAAATACCCTGGTGAGGGGCGGGCGTGGCGTGGGGTGGAACGCCTCCGGGTGTTCGCGATGTAAACAATGTCACCGCTCGAAAAGGTAGTCCTGTGTTTGTCGGGCAGCATTGGTGAACGCCTTCGCCGGTGATCGGCGACATATTCGAGGCTCATGCCACCTGTCGGCCGGCAAGGTCCGCGAGTAGCGTTCACGGTGATTCTCACCACCGCCATGACCGG
The DNA here is from genome assembly GCF_900465275.1 of Parafrankia sp. Ea1.12. Classification (NCBI taxonomy): domain Bacteria; kingdom Bacillati; phylum Actinomycetota; class Actinomycetes; order Frankiales; family Frankiaceae; genus Parafrankia; species Parafrankia sp. Ea1.12. Next base: position 22,417 of record NZ_UBIZ01000327.1, read on the forward strand.
CGCGGTCCGTGAGGGGCCAGGGTCCTTCATACTGATGTGGGACAGGCGGTCTGGCGCCGGCGGTACACCGGTCAGCCCGGCCGGCCCACGGATGGGCGGAACCGGCCGCGCGTCGTCGCTGGATTCGCGGCCGCGTTCAACAAAGTACTTCTCCCTGGCGCCGGGCCACCCGCCCGGATTATCAGGTTAACCCGTCCAACGGCGGTCGGGAGCTCGCTGGGCCGACACGGTCGTCGCGATGCTGGAAGACATGTGAGTACTCACCGCCATGGCGGGGGAACCGGTCGTTCGGAAAGAAGAACAGAACCCCGGATTCGTCGCCGGTAAGGGATGGGAGGGGACATGGCCTACGCCGCGGACCAGATCGAGATGATCACCCGGATCGTGGAGGAGGCGGGCGAGCTCCTGCCGCCGCAGGCCCCACTGGGGTACTTCTCCCATCACAACCCGCTGCACGCCCTGGAGGAGCTCCCGTTCCAGCGCGCGGTCGAGCACGCCTCGGCGATGCTGGGCACGGAGGCGCTGCAGACCGAGGAGGCCTTCGCCGCGCATCTCGCGTCCGGCCGGATCCTTCCCCGCGATCTCGCCGCGGTCCTCGAGCATCACGGCGACCGGGCGGGCGCTGTCCCCGGCCGGCATCTGCCGGTGGGAGCCCAGGGCACGCGCGGGGCCGGGGAGGAAATGCTCGACGGTGACGCCGAGGTCGTCCCCGGCGGGCCGACGTGGAACGAGTTCCGGCTCGCCCGGCTCGGGCTGTTCATCGACGTGCCGCGTGGCGCCGGGGCGTTGTGGGCGCTGGCCGACGGCGGTGAGCTGCACCGCGTCCACCCGCTGGTCACCGAGGCGCGGCGGGAGGAGCTGACCCGCCAGGGTCGGCGCCGTTTCGCGACCACGGAGCGGCGCACCCGGCGCGGCCGGGCGGCCCGGCTGCAGGCGCTGCGGGCCCGGCTGCTCGCGCAACTGTGGGAGGACCTGCGCCGGCACGCGCCGCCGCCGGCGCCGCGGCCGGTACCGCTGCGCCGCCGCGACCAGGTGCTCGAACAGTTCGGCGTCGACACCGACGAGGCCGTCCACCCGGTGCTGATCCGGCTCTGCGCCGCCTTCCTCGACCAGGGAGTCGCCGCCTGGGAGATGCCGCACCGGGAGAAGGGCCTGCTGGCCGCCTTCCGGCACCTGTTCGGGACGCTCGGCGCCCCGCGGGAGGCGTGCTGGGCCGGCCTCGGCGGCCAGCTGCGCCAGCAGCTCCGGATGAACTGGTCCGCCGAGCGGACGGTCGCCTGGGCGCTGTGGGCGCTGCAGGTGCCGGTGCACGCCTGGGCGGACACGGTGCGCGCGACGCTGGTCTCGCTACGCGGCTGGGCCGGGATGGTCCACCAGTTCGAGTGCCGTCCCGACCGGGCGCCGTCGCGCCCGGCACCCGCCCGGCTCATGGACTACCTCGCCGTCCAGCTCACGCTCGAGGTCGTCGTCTCCCACAACGTCCTGGCGCGGCTGATCGGCCCCGACGCGCGGCCGGAGGACCTCGGCCCGCTCGGCGCGCCAGGCGCGGCCCAGGGTGTCCTCGCGACCGGCACCACCGTCCAGGACGATCTCACCCGGGGTGAGCAGGAACTTCGCGGGGGCGACCTGGAGCTTGCCTACGAGGCGTTCGTCCTCGCGCAGGTGATGGACGTCGAGACCGAGGTGCTCGGTCATCCCCGGTGGGCGCGGGCCTGGTTGCGGGCCGTCGCCGAGTTCGACGCGGGCCGGCGGCGCTGGCTGCTGCACCTCGCCTACGAGCGCCGCTACCGGACCCAGGTGCTCGACGCGCTGTCGGCGCACGACCGGCGCTTCCCCGGGACGGTGCCGCCCCCCGACTTCCAGGCCGTGTTCTGCATGGACGAGCGGGAGGAGTCGCTGCGCCGGCACCTGGAGGAGAGCCATCCCCAGGTCCGGACCTACGGCGCCTCGGGGTACTTCGGGGTCGCCATGGCCTACCAGGGCCTCGACGACGTCCGCCCGCGTGCGCTGTGCCCGGTCACGATGACGCCGCGGAGCCTGGTCGTCGAGCGCGCGGTGGACGACGGCGAGCTGGTCGCCTACCAGCGGGCCCGGCGCAGGAAGGCCCAGCTCCAGCACACGATCTCGGCGGCCCGCGGCCGTCCGGCGCGGGCCGCGGCGTACTCCGCCATCGCCGGGCTGGCCGAGCTGGTGCCGCTGGCCGCCCGCGCGGTCGCGCCCAGGGCCGCCGGCGAGGGCGTGCGGATGCTCGGCCGCCGGGAGCCGGCGCGTCCGCTCACCCGGCTCGTCATCGAGGCGGCGCAGGACCACACACCGTCCACCGGACCGGCGGGGGATGGCGCGCAGGCGGGCGAGGCGGAGGAGCTCGTGCCGGGCGTGGGGGCGGGGCCGCTGCGCCTCGGGTTCACCGTCGAGGAGATGGCCGAGATCGTCGACACGCTGCTCACGACGATCGGCATGAGCGGCCCGCTCGGCCCGGTCGTGTTCGTGATCGGGCACGGTTCGTCCAGCGTCAACAACCCGCACGCGGCGGCCTACGACTGCGGCGCCACCGGCGGCGGCCAGAGCGGCCCGAACGCGCGCGCGTTCGCCGCCATGGCCAACCATCCGCGGGTGCGCGCCGCCCTGGCCCACCGCGGCCGCCTGATCGGCCCGGACACCTGGTTCGTCGGCGGCCACCACGACACCTGCGACAGCTCCCTGGCCTACTACGACACCGACCTGGTGCCCGCGCACCTGCGGCCGGCCCTCACCACAGCCACGGACGCGCTGCTGACCGCCGTCCAGCTCGACGCGCACGAGCGCTGCCGCCGGTTCGAGTCGGTCGGCCCGGACGTCGCCGCCGGCACCGCCCACGCCCACGTGCGGGGGCGCTCGGAGGACCTCGGGCAGTCACGACCGGAGTACGGGCACAGCACGAACGCGACCTGCGTGATCGGCCGGCGCTCGCGGACCCGGGGCCTGTACCTCGACCGCCGCTCCTTCCTGGTCTCCTACGACCCGACCGCGGACCCCGACGGCGCCGTGCTCACCCGGCTGCTCCTGTCGGCCGCCCCGGTCGGCGCCGGCATCAACCTCGAGTACTACTTCAGCCGGATCGACCCGATCGGGTACGGCGCCGGGTCGAAGCTGCCGCACAACATCACCGGCCTGGTCGGCGTGATGGACGGGCACGGCTCGGACCTGCGGACCGGGATGCCGTGGCAGTCGGTCGAGATCCACGAACCGATGCGGCTGCTGGTGATCGCCGAGGCGGAGCCCGAGCGGCTGGCCCGCATCGTGCGGGAGAACCCGCCGCTGCGCGGGCTGGTGGAGGGCGGCTGGATCCAGCTCGCCGCCTGGGACCCGTCCGGCCCCGAGACCTACCTCTACCGCGACGGCGCCTTCGAGCAGCACCAGCCCGAGAACCTGCGCTTCCCGGTGGTGGCCCGCTCGGAGCACTACTACGCGGGCCAGCGCGACCATCTCCCGCCGGCGCACGTGCTCGCCGCCTTCGGCGAGTCCCCGGACGTCGTGATCGACCGCCCGGGCACGGTGGCCGTGGCGGGCGCGGGAGCCGTCCAGCCCACGCGGGAGGCGATCGAGCTGCCGGAGCAGGCGAGCGGGCCGCTGCCGGTGCGGCGGGACGGCCAGTGACCACCGACCCGTCCCACCCGCTGCTCGCCGCCGCGCTGATCACCAGCGTCGCCGCGCCGGGCACGGCGGTGGCCGCGCTGGCGGTGCCCATGTGGTTCGGCCGCCTGCGGTCCGAACGGATCATCGGCATGATCGTGGCCGCCGCGTTCACCGTCTCGACCCTCGCCTGCGCGGTGCTCGCCCTCGGCCTGATGGCGACCGGCCGGGACACGGTCGACGCCAGCATCGGCCCGTGGTTCGGCGCGCACGGCCACACCTTCGCCTGGAGCCTGACGGCGGACATGCTGTCCGTCCCGTTCGCGCTCGTCGCGGCCGTCCTCATCGGGCTCACCGGCGCCGTCTCCGCGCGCTACCTGCACCGAGAACCCGGATTCGCCCGTTTCCACCTCCTCCTCGTCCTGTTCGGGACGGGGGTGGAGCTCACCCTGGTCGCGGGCGAGCTTCCGGCGCTTTTCTTCGGCTGGGAGCTGGTCGGCCTGACCTCGGCGCTGCTCATCGCCTTCTTCGTGGAACGGCCCGGGCCCGTCCGGCACGGCCTGCGGGCCTTCCTCACCTACCGCGCCGGCGACGCCGGCCTGCTCGTCGCGACGGTCTGGCTCGGGCACCTCGCCGGCACGGCCGGCGGAGACAGCGGCGGCCACGGCGGCAGGCACGGCCTCAGCTGGGACGACGTCCTGTCGTCACCCGGTGCCACCGCCCACGCGGAGATACTGGGCTTCCTGCTGCTGACCGCGGTGCTGGGGAAGTCGGCGCTGGTCCCGGTCGGCGGGTGGCTGCCGCGGGCGATGGAGGGACCGACGCCGTCCAGCGCCGTGTTCTACGGGGCGGTGTCGATCCACCTGGGCCCCTACCTCCTGCTGCGGGCGCAGCCGATGCTGGACCACGCGCCGGCCGTCCGCGCCGCCCTCGTCTGCGTCGGGGCACTGACGGCGCTGCACGCGACGCTCGTCAGCCGGGCCCAGAGCGACGTCAAGAGCGCGCTCGCCTACGGGTCGATGACCCAGGTGGGGCTGATCGTCGCCGAGATCGGGCTGGGGCTGCACACGCTGGCGATCCTGCACATCCTCGCCCACGCGACGCTGCGCTGCGCGCAGATCCTGCGCTCGCCCAGCGCGCTGCGCGACAGCCAGCGCCTGGAGCAGGCGCTGGGCGGCCAGGCCCCCGTGCCCGTATCGCGGCTGGGGCGGATCACGCCGGGACGGTGGCAGCCCCGGCTCTACCGGCACGCGTTCGAGAAGGGATACGCAGACGTGGTGCTTCGCCGAGTCGGAGGAGCCGCCGCCCGTGCGCTGACGGCGATCGACCGCTGGCAGCGACAGGCCGCCGACCTGATCGGTGGCCGGGGCACCGACCCCGGC
>NZ_UBIZ01000219.1:0-280 GCF_900465275.1 Parafrankia sp. Ea1.12
GCGCAGTCCACGTGGAAAAAGTCCACGGCCAGCATCGTCGACGCCTGCGTACGCAGGAACTGTCGCCATGTGGTGTCGGTCTGCCGTTTCGGAGCTGGGGGAGCCCCAGGGACGTCAGGACCCGGCGGATCGTGGATGCGCTCACCCGGTGGCCGAGTTTGAGGAGCTCGCCCTGGATTCGCTGGTAGCCCCACGTCGGGTTCTCGGTCGCGAGCCGCTCGATCAGCGTGGCGATCTCCTGGCTGATCGGTGGCCGTCCCGTCCGCTGCGGGTCGGGAGG
>NZ_UBIZ01000220.1:0-24935 GCF_900465275.1 Parafrankia sp. Ea1.12
GGCCCATCACGGTCGACAGGCCCGCCGGCAATGGCGAGCACCGTGGCTCGGGAAACGACCGCGAGCGCACGTCGGTCGGGAGGCGGGTGGACCCCGCGCCCGCCCGCCCTGACCGCGACAGGCCTGTGACGGTGCTGGAGGTGCTCCCGAGGATGGACCGGGCGGGCGAGGTGATCCGCGCGGTCAACCTCCTGCGGCGCCTGGACCCGCAGGAGTACCGGCTGCTGTTCTGCGTCACCTCGGGTGCCCCCGGATCGCTGGACGACGAGATCCGGGCACTGGGCGGCGAGGTCCATTACTGCCGCGCCGGCCTGAGGTTCCCGCTCGCCTTCTACCGGCTGCTGCGTTCGGTCCGGCCGGACGTCGTCCACTCGGGTGTGGCGACCTTCTCGGGCGTGGTGCTCGCGGTGGCCCGGGCGGCCGGTGTGCCGCGCCGTGTCGCGCACTTCTTCAGCGGCGCGGACCAGAGCGGCGAGAGCCTTCGCGGCCGCCTCCAGCGGATGGTGGGGCGGGTGCTGCTGGACGCGTTCGCCACCGACCTGCTCGCGGCCAGCGAGGCGGCGATGCGCGGACGGTGGCGGGAGACCTGGCGGCTCGACCCCCGGTGCCGGGTCATCTACAACGGGGTCGAGCTCGAGCCCTTCGGAGTGGCCATCGCGGGCCAGCGGCCCATGCCGGACCTCCCCGAACTCGACGAGTTCGGGGAGGCCATGACACCGCAGCTGACCGTCCTGCACGTCGCCCGCCCGGACCCGGTCAAGAACCGGGCCCGGGCCATCGAGATCGTCGCGGCGATGTGCGCGCGGGGGCTCGACGTCCGCCTGCGGATCGTCGGGCGCCAGACCGAGGACGAGACCGAGCGGCTGATGACCCTGGCCCGGGGTCTGGGTGTGTCCGACCGGGTCGAGTTCATCGGCGAGCGGCTCGACATCCCGAAGCTGCTGGTGACCTCGTCGCTGCTGCTGGTGACTTCGCTGCGCGAGGGGCTGCCGAGTGTGGTGCTCGAGGCCTGCGCGGTCGGGACCCCGGTGCTGTCGTCCGACCTGCCGGGAGTGGGGGAGATCGCCCGGGTGCTGCCCGGGATCACCATGCTGCCGCTGGGCACCCCCAACGAGATCTGGGCCAACACCGCGGCCGATCTGGCGGTCGTCCCGCCCACGATGGACGAGCGCCGTGAGGCGATGCGGCGGCTGCGGCGGTCCCCGTTCACGATGGAGAACTGGCAGCGCGACATCACGGCCGTCTGGTCGTAGCCGGGGTGTGCGGCCCGCTTCTCCGCGGGCGGGTCCGTTCTCGAGGAGCGCCTGCCGCGAGGCGGGCCCGTCTCCGACGGGGCGCTCTCCGCGAGCTGGACCCGTCCAAGGTGGACTCCGGGCGGGTGGGACATCCCACCTCGGTCGCCGACACCCTTATCGTCTTGTTCTGTCCGGCCGCACGGCGTGAGGTGCGCGTCCGGGCGGACCACCTGATATTTTTAGCCTTGCTAATTAAATGTGGCGCGGATTCCGGTGAGGTGCACCGGCGTCCGGGAGGCGATGGTCACAGGCCCACCGGCCCCGCCGGAACGTGACCGACGGTTCCAGCCACCGCCGTCACCCCTGAGAGTGCCAGGATGGGACGAGGTGGCCGAACCGTGGCGAGTCACGGTGTCGACCGGATGTGATCGCTGCTGGTGTCGGACCTCCCCGCGGACGAGGAGCGGGTGAGGTGACGAGGAGGAGACGAAGGCCATGGACAGCTTCGGCAGCACCGGCAGACTCGCGGTAGGTGATCGCACCTACACGATCAGGCGGTTGGACGCGGTGCCCGGGGCCGACCGCCTGCCGTACAGCCTCCGCGTTCTGCTCGAGAACCTGCTGCGCACCGAGGACGGCGCCAACATCACCGCCGACCACGTACGCGCGCTGGCCGACTGGGACCCGGCGGCAGAACCGAGCCAGGAGATCCAGTTCACCCCGGCTCGGGTCATCATGCAGGACTTCACGGGCGTGCCCTGCGTCGTCGACCTCGCCGCCATGCGCGAGGCGATGGTCGCGCTCGGCGGGGACTCCACGAAGATCAACCCGCTGGCGCCCGCCGAGATGGTGATCGACCACTCGATCATCGCCGACCACTTCGGCCGGCCGGACGCCTTCGAGCTCAACGCGACGCTGGAGTTCCAGCGCAACCGCGAGCGGTACCAGTTCCTGCGCTGGGGCCAGGCGGCGTTCGACAACTTCACCGTGGTGCCGCCGAACACCGGCATCGTGCACCAGGTCAACGTCGAGCACCTCGCCCGCGTGGTCTTCACCAAGGAGACCGCCGAGGGCACCCTGGCCTACCCCGACACCCTCGTCGGGACGGACAGCCACACCACGATGATCAACGGTCTCGGGGTGCTCGGCTGGGGCGTCGGCGGCATCGAGGCCGAGGCTGCCATGCTCGGCCAGCCGGTGAGCATGCTGATCCCGACCGTCGTCGGCTTCAAGCTCACCGGTGAGCTGCCCGCCGGCACCACCGCCACCGACATGGTGCTGACCATCACCGAGCAGTTGCGCAAGCACGGCGTGGTCGGCCGCTTCGTCGAGTTCTACGGCGAGGGCGTCGCGAACGTCCCGCTGGCGAACCGGGCCACGATCGGCAACATGAGCCCCGAGTACGGCTCCACCTGCGCGATCTTCCCGATCGACGCCGAGACCCTGTCCTACCTGCGGCTCACCGGCCGCCCCGACGAGCTCGTCGGGCTGGTCGAGGCGTACGCCAAGGAGCAGGGCCTCTGGCACGACCCGAGCCACGAGGCGAAGTACACCACCACCCTCGAGCTCGACCTGTCGACCGTCGTCCCCTCGCTGGCCGGCCCCAAGCGCCCGCAGGACAGGGTGCTGCTGTCGACGGCGAAGCCGGCGTTCCGCGAGGCCCTCGCCAACTACGCCAAGCCCACCGAGCTGGCGAACGGCGGCGCCGACGAGGCCGACGCCGAGTCGTTCCCGGCCTCCGACCCGGCGGCCGCGTTCGGTGACAAGCCCTCCGACGCGCCGGTCGCCCGGATCTCGGTCAACGCGGTCGCCGGTGACGTCAACGGGCGGCCGTCGAAGCCGACGACCGTCACGCTGGCCGACGGCACCAGCTTCGAGATCGACCACGGAGCGGTCGCCGTCGCGGCGATCACCTCCTGCACCAACACGTCGAACCCGCAGGTCATGATCGGGGCCGCGCTGCTCGCGCGCAACGCCGTGGAGAAGGGCCTGACCCGCAAGCCCTGGGTGAAGACCACGCTGGCCCCCGGCTCCAAGGTGGTCATGGACTACTACGAGCGGGCCGGGCTCATCCCCTACCTGGAGAAGGTCGGGTTCAACCTGGTCGGCTACGGCTGCACCACCTGCATCGGCAACTCGGGCCCCCTCGCCCCGGAGATCTCCGCCGCGATCAACGGCGCCGACCTGGCGGTCGTCAGCGTCCTGTCGGGCAACCGGAACTTCGAGGGCCGGATCAGCCCCGACATCAAGATGAACTACCTGGCTTCCCCGCCGCTGGTGGTCGCCTACGCGCTGGCCGGCACGATGGACATCAACATCGACACCGACCCGCTCGGCGTCGACACCGCCGGTGAGCCGGTCTACCTGCGCGACATCTGGCCGAGCGAGACCGAGGTCGCCCAGGTGGTGGGCGACTCGATCACCTCGGAGATGTTCGCGGACCGCTACGCCGACCTCTCCGGAGACGAGCGCTGGCAGGCACTGCCCGTCGGTGACGGCGGCGAGGTGTCGCAGACCTTCGGCTGGGTCGAGGACTCGACCTACGTCCGCCGTCCTCCGTACTTCGACGGGATGGCGGCCAAGCCGTCCGCGCGTACCGACATCGTCGGCGCCCGGGTGCTGGCCTACCTGGGTGACTCGGTGACCACCGACCACATCTCGCCGGCCAGCTCCATCAAGAAGGACTCGCCGGCCGGGCGCTACCTCACCGAGAACGGGGTCGCCCCGGGGGACTTCAACTCCTACGGCTCCCGCCGCGGCAACCACGAGGTGATGATCCGCGGGACCTTCGCCAACATCCGGCTGCGGAACAAGCTGGTGCCCGGCGTGGAGGGCGGCGTCACCCGCCACCTCCCCGACGGCGAGCAGGTGGCGATCTACGACGCGGCCCAGAAGTACGCCGCCGAGAGCGTGCCGCTGGTCGTGCTCGCGGGCAAGGAATACGGCTCGGGCTCGTCGCGTGACTGGGCTGCCAAGGGCACCGCACTGCTGGGCGTTCGGGCCGTCATCGCCGAGTCCTACGAGCGGATCCACCGGTCGAACCTGATCGGCATGGGTGTGCTGCCGCTGCAGTTCCCCGTCGGCGAGTCGGCGGAGTCGCTCGGGCTCACCGGTGAGGAGACCTTCACCATCACCGGGCTGGCCGACGTCGACGAGAAGACCCCGACGATCACCGTGCAGGCGGGGGACAGCTCGTTCGAGGCCGTGGTGCGCATCGACACCCCCGGCGAGGCGGAGTACTACCGCCACGGCGGGATCCTGCTGTACGTCCTGCGCTCGCTGATCTGATCTGACCTGGGTTCGATCCGGTCTGATCCGGTCTGATCAGGTCCGTCCGGAGGAGGGCACCACGCCCGCTCTCCTCCGGACGGGCCCGACGGGCACGCCCGCATCCCGCCTGTTCGGGCTCTGCGGGTTCTCGTGCCCCGCAGTGGGCTCTAGCGACGGCCGCGGCCCCGACCGCGGCCCGGGACTTCCAGCTCCGCCGGCCCCGGCCGGCGGGCGTCGACGAGCTTGCGGACGTAGAACAGCGCCCCGAGGATCACCGCGAGGTCGTCGACGAGGCCCACCGGCCCCAGCGGGATCTCGGGGACGGCGTCCACCGGGGAGATCACGTAGAGCAGGCTGGCGATCGTCGCGGCGACGCCGTGTAGCGGCAACCGGTAGCGGCGCAGCAGGTAGAAGGTGCCGGCGACCAGCACCAGACCTACTGCGGCGATCACGCCGAGGACGACGACCAGGCCCGTGCCCACACCGTCGCTCATCGCAGTTCCTCCGTGCGGTGGTCACATGCCGCCCGGCCCGTACCGGGCGTGCACGCCCCCGGACGTCGTCCCGGTGACGATCGTGCCCCTGGATGGTCGGCCATCGTGGTCCTCACGGCTCCTTCGTCGGGGTTGGTCCCGGATGGATGATCTGTAGGGAGATGCCCCGGTGCGCAGCGGTCCGAACATGCCCCGACCATGCTCCGTGACCGGTGCTTTTCGGCCCTCCACCCGGTTGCCCGATTGTGTGACGAGCGACGTGGGGCCCGGCGTCGCATGTCGTGGAGCGGGACGGCAAACTGCCAGCATGACCTCCGCTGAGGACGAGAGAATCACGTTCGGCCTGCCCGCCGACGACGCCGAGATCATCCGGTCCGCCGCGGACGCCGAGGGCCTCAGCCTGGAGCTGTTCGCGGTGGAGAGCATGCGGCGCTACGCCCGCGAGGTACTCGCCGACCGTCGGCTGTTCAGGGTCTCCGAGACCGCCTGGGCCGAACTGGACGCGATGCTGCAGGCGCCACCCACCGACAACCCGCGGCTGCGCAAGCTGCTCGACGAGGAGCCAGGCCAGGAGTAGGCGGGACCTGTGTCTCCGTAGACGAGCTCCACCTGCCCTGACGGGGCGGCAGGCCCGCCGCCCCGGCTGCCCCCGTCGATCCCGGTAGATCGACCCCACGACGAGATCGACCATGCCTGGAAGGATTCGGCCCGTGCCGTTCACGAAGCCGTCGGCCCTGGTGGAGGACCACGACACGGTCGCGTTCGGCTGTGGCGATCCCGTCCTCGACAGCTGGCTGCGCCACCACGCCAAGGACCACCAGCGCGAACGCATCACCAGCACGTTCGTGCTGCTGGACGGCTCCACCGTGGCCGGCTACTACTGCCTGGCGACCGCGGCGGCCGAGCGCGTCGGCACGGCCTCGCGGTGGCGTTCCCGCCGGCCCGTGGACCCGGTCCCGATGATGCTCGTCGGCCGGCTGGCCGTGGACGTCCGCTATCAGGGCCGGGGGGTCGGTGCCCGGCTCGTCCGCGACGCGACGATGCGGGCGCTCACGGTGCGCCGCATGGTCGGAACCCCGCTGCTGGGCGCGCACGCGACCGCACCCGACGGACAGTCGTTCTACCGTCACCTCGGCTTCGTGCCCACCGCGCTGGACCCGCATCTGGTGCTGCTTCCCCTGCAGAACGCCGCCGGCTCCTCGGCCTGACTTCGTGCACCTGGCCTGACTTCGTGCACCTGGCCCGGGTCGTGTACTGGTCCCTGCGCAGCGCGCGGGACATGACCACCATGCCGGGCCGTCTCGCTGACACTTGACGTCGTCGCACCGGTCCGGTCTGCTTCTGCATCCCGGTTTTCCTCGACATCGCGCCGCGCCGCGCACGAATATGAGGAACGCGGGTTTCCGGCTGCGGATCTCAGGAGGCGCCGCCTGTGCGGTCTGCGCCGGATTCTGTGTGACCACCGCCGTCTGGGAAATTGGTCGCCAGATATGGACTCTTCGCTGTCTGCGAAAAAAGATATCGCCTAATCCAGGTGCTGTCATATGGGCAACCTGCTGCGGTCGTGCCGGAAAGACTCGAGTCGCCGGCGGTGGCTTGGTGCGGTTGCGGGGGTTGAAAACTATTCGTTCGGACGCTGGAACCGGTGCGCCGCACCGAATCAGCCTTATTTTTACGGGCGGTCCTCGGGTATCTTCGGTGGCGATTATGGTCGGATGGTCCGGACTGGAATCCGCCTCCTTCGCTCTCGATCCGATTTTTCTGGCCGGGGCGGGCCGTATTGGCTGACGGGTGTCGGAGAGCCGGTTCGAGGAATTCTCGCATTCACCTAAATGTGTCGGATCAGACGCCGTTAATTCGCTGGAGACACGCCTCTTTTGTGCTGCCGCTGTAAGGGAGGTCGGGCCGCTAGGTTGACGACCGTAGAACTACTGCAAAAGATCGTTCTGAAAGGTAGAAGATGACAAGCAAAATAGGGCGGCGTACGGCCATTCTAGCCACATCGGGCCTCGTTTCCGTTGCCGTCACCCTGGGTGCGAGCGCCACCTCGGCACAGGCCCTGGTGCCGGGGGGCGGGCCGGAGGTGAAGAAGGAGAAGACCGCAATCAGCTACGAGCGGGTCGTCTGGTACGACGGCAAGGACAAGAAGCACCACGACAAGAAGGATTGGCCGTCCTACGGTGACGAGTCCGACGGTGACGAGTCCGACGACCAGGCTGATCTCGCCGCCCCGCTGCCGGTTCCCGGTGTCTCGGTCGGTGCTGTCGACCCGGTTGAGGTCGCCGACGCGGCGCTGGCTTCCGGTGATCTCCGCGAGAAGCCCGACAAGAAGCACAAGGATGTCTCGAAGCGTAAGGACGCCTTCAGCTACGAGCGGGTCGTCTGGTACGACGGCAAGGACAAGAAGCACCACGACAAGAAGGATTGGCCGTCCTACGGTGACGAGTCCGACGGTGACGAGTCCGACGACCAGGCTGATCTCGCCGCCCCGCTGCCGGTTCCCGGTGTCTCGGTCGGTGCTGTCGACCCGGTTGAGGTCGCCGACGCGGCGCTGGCTTCCGGTGATCTCCACGGGAAGCCCGACAAGAAGCACAAGGATGTCTCGAAGCGTAAGGACGCCTTCAGCTACGAGCGGGTCGTCTGGTACGACGGCAAGGACAAGAAGCACCACGACAAGAAGGATTGGCCGTCCTACGGTGACGAGTCCGACGGTGACGAGTCCGACGGTGACGAGTCCGACGGTGACGAGTCCGACGGTTACGTGGAAGACGGGGACGATGCGGGAGACGTAGCCGCCGCCTACCAGCCGGTCGGTGGCTACGACCGCCACTACAAGGACCTGGTGAAGAAGAAGATCAAGCTTACTCTCGAGAAGGTGCTCTGGTACAACTCGAAGCACCACGAGCACAAGTACCCGTGGGCAGGGGTTTAGTAGCCGGATCAGCCCACCGTGATCACCACCCCGTCGCCGGTGACTCCCGCGCCCCTTCCGGTTGCATAGCGGGTTAGGAATGCCTGCCGAATTTCGGCGGGATAGAAGCTGTCTGGATTCAGCGGAAAAGCGACGAGGCGCCGTCGGCCGGCCGGCGGCGCCTCACCGATTGACGCGGTTCCGCGTACTCGTACCTGTGGGGTGTGGGACATCGCTCGGCTGCTGGGCTGTCCGCCGCCCGCGATCTCGTGGGCGACGTTTTCGAGTGTCAGCTCTGGTCGGTGACCTGGGCCGGCCAGGGCCTGACGAGCCCGCTGTCCCGGGGGCACGTCCACCATGGCTTCCGCTCGTGTACCACCGGCCGCATCGGGTGCGGATGGCCAGGGCACGGTGGCACGGGGTCGGAGATGAAGTCGTCGGCCAGGAACGTCTGCAGCCAGTCCGCGAGATCGACTGCCAGCTCGGCTGGGTCGGTCGTCGGGCTCACGGATGTGCCGGCCGCACTGCCCCGGTAGCGCGCCGAAACGACCCACTCGCTCGCCCAGCCGATGACCTCGGGTTCGGTGACGGGAACCCCCAGATGCGCGGCGACCTCGGCCGCGGTCGTCCGGTCCCGCACCACCAGTGCCAGCGCGTAGGCCAGGTCGTCGTCGTCCGGGTCCTCGACGGTCACCGTGATCCACCGGCCATGGGGTGGCAGCTCGGCCAGGGCCGCGGCAGCGGCGGCCTCGATCCGCTGGCGAGGGGCCAGAAGGTGCTCGGGGGCCACGGCCGGCGATCCGCCGCTGCCTGCCTCCCGCGACTCAACCATGATCGAAGACTAGTCGGAACCGCATCCCCCCGCGAGGGAGTACCTGGCTCTCCACAGTGCCGGGACGGGGTTCCTTGCGGGAGCGTCTACGTCTCCGGCGCGCCATCGACTCCTTGGGCCCTCTGGCGGGCTGTGAACGCCCAACCCTGCCATTTCTCGATCTGGACGAAAACAATTGGTCCGGTCGGGGTGACGGCCTGGTACTGGTCGTACTTTGCCGCCAGGTGGTGGATCGCCACCGCCCGCTTCACCCCTTCGTCGCCATCCGTGACAACTCGTGCGCGGCCATCCGCCCGAACCCACCACAGGCCGTCCCAGTCGTCTGTGTACTGGTCTACGAGGAGGCTGACTCGCGGGTTGGCGGCGATGTTCGCCAGCCGCCGTAGGGCCGTCGAGCGCTTCGGTTTGTGATCGACGGCGATGGCGACCTGATCGTCGTCCAGGGTGAACGTCACCGGCACCAGATGCGGCTGGCCGTCCACGCCGGCCGTTGCCAGGCGGGCGACCCGTGCCGCCGCGAAGCGAACGCGGCATTCGGCCTCGTCCAGGTTCACGGCACTCACCATAGCCAGCCGTTCCGATGGGCCGGTGCGTCCGGCCTGGCGGCCAGCCGGGATGTTCCTGGTCGGCGGCGCACGTGCGGGTGCACCACCGCCGCGGCGTCGGCACCAGGCCTACTACTGTCCTTGTCGTGGACCTGGCCGTGACGGAGGCTGGCGAGGGCGAGGCGCTCGTGGTGTTCGTGCACGGTGTTCTCGACAGCGGGCGCTCGTTCTCCCGGGTGGTCGACCTGCTCGCGTCCCAGTGCCGCATGCGCTGGTACGACCGCCGCGGTTACGGGACGTCGACGAACGCGACCGGCGCACCGGTGGACGTGAACGGCCACATCGAGGATCTCGTCGCGGTTCTGGACGGCCGCCGCGCGGTCGTCGTCGGCCATTCGTTCGGCGGGGTCATCGCCGCCGGGGCCGCGGTGCGGGCGCCGGAGAGCGTCGCGGCCGTGGTGCTCTACGAGACGGTGATGGCGTGGGTGCCGGGGTGGGACGACCGGCGCATGCGGCAGATGCTGTGGAGCGAGGACCCTGAGGACGCGGGCATGCGCCTGATGCTCGGGGCGAAATACGACGCGATGAGCGCCGAGGCGCGGCTTCGGCTCCGGCCGCAGGCCCGCGCGTTCGTCACGGAGGAAAGGTCGACCCGGGCGCCGACACCGCCGTACGACATCGCCGCGCTGGAGATTCCCGTCGTGTACGGCTTCAGTGAGAGCTTCCCCGTCGTCGTGATGCAGCAGCACCTGGTCGCGGTGGTGCGTGACGTCGAGCTCGTGACTTTTCCTGGCGACCACTTCGCCCATCGCACGGCACCGGCTGAATTCGCCGGGCTTGTCCGGTTGGCGGTTCGGCGCGCGTCCGGGAAGGCGTAGTCCCGCGCCTCTCGCGGCGCGCGGGATTCGGCCGCGGGCGGGTCAGCTGAGCCAACTGATCGGATGATCGCCGATCAGGACCCGGGCCGTCAGGACGACGGCCGCGCAGGTGAGCAGCGGAACCACCACCAGGCGCTCGACCCGGCCGTCCGTTCTCGGCACCAGGACGGTCTCCATCCGCCAGTTCACCGGCCAGAGCAGGAGGCAGCCCCTGGGGGTCAGGCAGTCCCCGAGCAGGTGGGCGAGGCAGCCGATGGCGACGGCGTAACCGGCGAAGCTCATGTCGAGGCCGTGCATGAGGTAGATGGCGGCCCCGGCTGCCGCGCAGTCCTTCAGCCCGGACCAGAAAGGGTGGCCCTCGAAGTCCAGGCCGAGGCCGCGCAGCCCGAAGCCCACGAGGATGTACAGCGCCGCCCACCAGCCGTACTGGAAATGGGTGGCCAGCAGCCCCATGGCCACACCCATGGCGGCGGCGAACAGCAGGGAGTGGGTGGCGTGCCGGTGCCCGCCGGAGGCCCGGCCCACCCAGCGGCACAGGATCTTGGTGACGGGCCCGAGGGTGTTCGCGATCCGGCCGGAGGGATGGTCGATGTCGGGCAGCAGCCCGGCGCCCGCGGCCACCACCGCGCCGGCGATCACCTGTTGGGACGACAGCGACAGCGCGTACGACCCCAGCCACTCCTCCCGCGAGAGGACCGGCACGGCGGCCAACCAGACCACCGCTCCGCTCAGCACGTGCGTCTGCCCCATCACAGCAGCTCAACCCCGACGACCAGGACCCCAATGATCAGCACCGGTGGACTTTAACGGGTCCACCGGGCGCAACGCCCGTGACACGCCAAAGTGCCATCCCTTCATCAGGCCGACAATCAGGGCAGCCGACCGGGGCCACCGGGCGCGGGCCATCCGGACCGCGGCGAAGCCTCCGGCCGGGGTGCGCGCCTCAGGGCGGGCCGGCGAGGTAGCGCTGGAGGTCGGCGTGGCGGAACTCCCACACCGCGCCGGCCCGGCACAGGACGCCGCGGGCGTGGGCGTCTTCGAGGAAAGTGACGAGGCGCAGGGGTTGCTGGCCGCGTGCGGCCAGCCATGGTCGGGCCAGCCCAAGTCGTCCCCATGCTGACGCGAGCCCGATCGCGAGTCCGCCCGAGAGCCCGGCCGCGAGTCCGAGCGCGAGGGCGATCGCGATCATGAATGGGGGCACGATCGCGAGTCCGGCCATGAATCCGACCAGGAGCACGAACGCGAGCCCGACCGCGAGCCCGCCCGCCAGTGTGAACGCGAGTCCGTTCACGAGGGCGCTCGCGCGGTCCTGGCTCAGGGTGTACCTGGGTTCGACGCTCGATTGTGTATTCACAGGGGCGTCGAGCCCGACCCAGCCCACGAGCCCGACCGTGAGCCCGCACATCAGCCCGACCGTGAGCCCGGCCGGAGGCCCGTCCGTGAGCCCGATCGGGAGCCCGACCACGAGCCAGGCCGCGAGCCCACTCAGAAGAACGGGACCTCGAGGTAGTCGTAGCGCGGTCCGCGCCGGAGGCGCATACCCGAGGCCGCCCGCGAGCACGAACGCGAGACCGGCCGCCAGCCCGGCCGCCAGCCCGAACGGGAGCCCGAACGTGAGTGCGGCCGTGCGCGCGGCCGTGGGCCCGGCCACGACCCCGGCCGTGAGCGTGATCGTGAGCCCGGTCGCGAGCCCGCCCGTGATGCCGACCGTGAGGATCCGGTAGGTGCCGGGGGTCGCGCCGGGGATCTCCCACCAGGCGAGGCTGGTGGTGTGCAGGCGGTGTTCGAGGTGATGGCCGAGGAAGGCCAGGTAGCGGGTGGCCTGCTTGATGGTCCAGCGGGTCGGCTGGTGGGGGTGTGGCCGGTAGGCGGCGGGGATGAACCCGGCGAGCAGGTGTTGTTCGACGGCGGCCGCGGTGGGCAGGGCGCACAGGTCGGTGGGACTGGGCAGGCCCAGGCTGGACTCCCAGGGCCGTGGGTTGTAGGCGGTGCTGGCGAGGAAGGCGGTCAGCGGGGTGGTGAGCGCCTGGGCGACGGACGAGGTCGGGTCAGCCAGAGCGGTCAGGGCTGGTGCCCATCGGAGTGGGCCGTCACTGCCGGCACCGGCCAGCAGATAGCCCCTGATCGCCGTCGAGGTGAGGGGGAGGACGTGGATGCCGGCGGCGCCGTCGAGGTGGATCGGCCGCTGGTCGGGGTCGGGACGCACGGCTGCGCGGAACTCGTCGGTGCGGCAGCTCAGCACGAGCCCGATGTCGCCGGGGAGTTCGTCGTTGATCGAGGCGAGAGCCTGGTCGGTGCCGCCGGCGCGGATCTCGTCCAGCCCGTCGAGGACCGGCAGGATCAGCCCGGCGCGCAGCAGCGCTCCAGCCCGGGTGTCACCGGTGGCCGCATCGACGGCGGACAGGTGGGGGTACTCAAGCAGGATCTGGTCTTCCAGCCAGCCGTACAGGCTTTGCCAGTCGGGGATCCAGGAGGCCAGCGGGACCAGCAACGGCACCGGCTCGCCGGCCTGGCGGCGGCCGATCAGGTCCAGGACGAACCGCACCAGCAGGACCGTCTTGCCAGCCCCGGGCTCGCCGAGCACGACCAGCCGCCCGCAGGGGCTGCGGTCGTAGGCCGCGAGCAACGCGCCACTACCGGCGAGGCCGCCCGGCCCGCTGCCCGGGGTGCCGGATACCGGTCCGTTTCGTCCATCCACGGCCTCCTGTCGCAGCTTGGGCCAGCTGTGGACCAGGTCGGCGTCGGCGGCCTGCCAGAACACCTCCAGCGGCGGGCCGCCCACCCCGCGGCGGGTCGCTTCGGTGTCCCATTGATCGCGCACCAGGTCAGCGAGCCGGTCGGCGACCCTCTCGATGTCCAGGCCCCCAGCACGGGCGAAGGCCCTGTCCGCCAGAAAGGCCGCGACCGGCAGTAGCACTCCGACCGCGATTAGCACGGCAGCCCAGCCACCCTGCCCGGCCAGCCCCGCCGCCCAGCCGACGGCCACGGCTGCGCCGCCAGCTATCAGCCAGAACGGGCGTTGTGCCTCCCCGCGCCCCCCGCTGATGCTCATAGCAAGCATTTATCCACACTGCGCTATATACATTCGCTCGGGGGTGAGCGCGTTGACCGTGCCATGGCCAGCCGGTGGTAGGTGGCTGCCGGGGGAGTCGGATCGCCTACCCTTGATCGGTGGGTGGCCCGGATCATGGCCGCTGCCAGGGAAACGCGGGTTCGTCAGCCCTTGAGCAGGGCGCGGGACATGACGACGCGCTGGATCTGGTTGGTGCCCTCGTAGATCTGGGTGATCTTCGCGTCGCGCATCATCCGCTCGACCGGGAAGTCGCGGGTGTAGCCGGCGCCGCCGAAGAGCTGGACGGCGTCGGTGGTCACCTCCATGGCGACGTCCGAGGCGAAGCACTTCGCCGCGGCCGTGATGAAGCCGAGGTTCGGCTCGCCGCGCTCGGCGCGGGCCGCGGCCACGTACACCATGTGCCGGGCGGCCTCGATCTTCATCGCCATGTCGGCGAGCATGAACTGGACGGCCTGGTTGTCGGCGATCGCGCGGCCGAACTGGCGGCGCTCGCGGACGTAGCCGATCGCCGCGTCCAGCGCGCCCTGGGCGATGCCGACGGCCTGGGCGCCGATCGTGGGCCGGGTGTGGTCGAGGGTGGCCAGGGCGGTGCGCAGGCCGGTGCCGGGCTCGCCGATGATGCGGTAGGCGGGGATCGTGCAGTTGACGAAGTGGATCTCTCGGGTGGGGGAGCCCTTGATACCGAGTTTGCGCTCCTTCGAGCCGACCTCGAAGCCGGGGTCGTCGGCCCGGACGACGAACGCCGAGATGCCGTTGGCCGGCTTCGCCGCGTTCGGGTCGGTCACGGCCATGACGGTGTACCAGAGGGACTCGCCGGCGTTGGTGATCCAGGTCTTCGTGCCGTTGAGGACCCAGTGGTCGCCGTCGAGGTGCGCCCGGGTGCGCATGGACGCGGTGTCGGAGCCGGCCTCCCGTTCCGAGAGCGCGTAGGAGGCGGTCGCCTCCCCGCTGGCGATGGAGGGCAGGACCAGCTTCTTCAGATCCTCCGAGCCGGACAGCAGGATCGGCATGGTGCCGAGCTTGTTGACCGCCGGAATGAGGGACGAGGAGGCGCAGACCCGGGCCACCTCCTCGATGACGATGCAGGTCGTCACCGAGTCGGCGCCCTGGCCGCCGTAGCTCTCCGGGATGTGTACGGCGCTGAACCCGGAGCGGACCAACGCGTTGTGGGCCTCGACGGGATAGCGCTCGTTCTCGTCGGCGTCGGCGGCGAACGGGGCGATCTCCTTCTCGGCGAGATCGCGCACCGCCTCGCGCACGGCGACGTGGGTGTCGGTGAGCCGGTAGGTGTCGAAGTTCGGGTCCACGTCCGTGCCGTCCTCGTCCTAGCTGGTCCTGGCGATGGTCAGGTGGTTCAGGCGTAGCTGTGGAAGCCGCGCCCGGTCTTCTTCCCGAGCAGGCCGGCGTCCACCATCCGCAGCAGCAGCGGCGGCGGCGAGTACAGCGGCTCCTTGAACTCCTCGTACATCGACTCGGCGACGGCCTTCACCGTGTCGAGCCCGATCAGGTCGATCAGCCGCAGCGGTCCCATCGGGTGGGCGCAGCCGAGCACCATGCCGAGGTCGATGTCCTCCGCGGAGGCGAAGCCGGACTCCTGCATCCGGATGGCCGAGAGCAGGTAGGGCACGAGCAGCGCGTTCACCACGAAACCGGCGCGGTCCTGCGAGCGGATGACCTCCTTGTGCAGCGCGGTGGTCACGAACTCCTGGGCGCGGGCGAGGGCCCGCTCCGAGGTGAGCAGCGACGGGACGAGCTCCACCAGCCGCATCACCGGCACCGGGTTGAAGAAGTGCACGCCGAGGACCTGGTCCGGCCGGTTGGTGGCCATCCCGAGCTTCATGATCGGGATGGATGACGTGTTCGAGGCGAAGATCGCGGAGTCGTCGGCGACGACCTTGTCGAGGGCGGCGAAGATCTCGGTCTTGGCCTGCTCGTTCTCGGCGATGGCCTCGACGGTGAACTGGCGGTCGGCGAAGTCGCCGAGGTCGGTGGTGAACGACAGGCGGGCCAGCGCCGCGTCCCGGTCGGCCTCCTGGAGCTTGCCGTTGCGGGTGCCGCGGTCCAGTGAGGCGGTGATCCGGCGGCGGCCGGCCTCGACAGCGCCGGCGTCGACCTCCCGGACCAGGACGTCGAGTCCCGCCCGGGCGCACGCCTCGGCGATTCCGGAGCCCATCAGACCGCATCCGACGACGCCGATCCGCCGGATCTCGCCGGCCACCGGGCTCTCGCTCGGGGTCTGTACCTGCTCCGCCTGGGTCTCGGCCACGTGGCCGCCTCCGTTCTCGTGCTGCTCGTGTCTGGCGCCGTGCGCGGTGCGGCCGCCCGGCGGACCGCCGTCCCCGGGGGACAGCGGTCTCGGGGCGACGCCGCCTCCAGGCGACCGCCGCGTGCTGCCGCCCGTGGAGGAGTCTCGTCTGCCCGTGCGGCGGCTGCGACCTCTGGATAGTCCCCCTATCCAACTATAGGACGCCCTTGTAGTTGCTTGCGCCCATCCGGTGATCTGGTGTTACGGGTGTAGCAGGAGTGACCAGACCGCGAGGGTGAGCACCGACAGCGGAGCGCCCACCCCGACGAGCAGGCTCGGCAGCGGCGGCGCCAGGCCGTGCCGGTTGGCGATGATCGCCCCGGCGACCATCGGCGGCATGGCGGTCTCGAACAACGCCACCCTGACGTTCGGGTCGGTGAGGACGTCCGGGTCGGTGAGCGCGTCCGCGAGCGCGTAGCAGCCCAGGACCACGACCGGCGCCACGGCCAGCTTCACCACCAGCCCCAGGGCCAGCTCACGCCGCCACCGGCGGACGGCCGGCAGCCGCAGCTGCAGGCCCACCGAGAACAGGGCCAGCGGGGTGAGTGTTGCCCCGATCGAGGCCAGGGCCTCGTCCAGCCAGGCGGGGAAGCCCACCGGGCGCAGCGCCAGCGCCAGCACCAGGGCGATGAGCGAGGGACGCGCCAACGCCCTGCGGGCCACCGCCAGCGGCGTCGACGCGGCACCCGCGGTGGCCGTCACCAGCACCAGCACGACGGTGTTCAGCAGCAGGGAGGAGCCGAGCTGGTCGGCGAGCAGCGCGACGGGTACCCACTGCTCGCCGAAGAACGCCGTGACCATCGGGATGCCGACGAACGAGGTGTTCGCCACCGCGGTCGCGGCCACCAGCGCGACCACGACCTCCCGCGGCAGCCGCATCAGCCGTGCCGCCGCCAGGTAGATCAGCACGGTGACGGCGAACAGAAGGTACGGGGCGGCCACAACGATCGCGACGTTCGACGGGATCTCCACGCCGTGCAGCACGTGCAGGGTCAGCGCGGGCAGGGCGACGTCGAGCAGCCAGATGTTGAGCGCCCGCGGGGCGTCGTCAGGGAGCTGGAACGAGCGCTGCGCCACCACCCCGGCGACAAGGCCGACAAGTACGACGACCAGGGCGGACACCGACGCATCGTCTCAGCCCGCAGGCCGGCCGAAATCGCCTCGCACGCGTCGCCTGCGTCACTCGGCCGGGGCGTCGGAGGGCTCCGGTCGGCTTGGCTTGGCTGGTGGGCCCGCTCCGTCGGGGTCGTGGCCCGGCCGGTGGGGCGAGCTTCCGCTGGCCGGGCGGGCCAGCCGGGTGCGGTAGAGGCGGGTGAAGGTGATGTGGCCGGCGAAGAGTAGCCCGGCGACGACGTAGTTCAGATCACCGAGGGACTCCTGCCCGGGCAGTGGGAGGAGCGTGTAAGTGATGAGGACGGCCGCCGAGAGGAACAGCGTGCCGATCGTGACACCGCCGATCCACGGCGGAGCATCGGTCATCGACCCGTGCCGTGCCACCTCCGGCACGGCACCCACCGGCACGGCCGTCGGTCCGGGCGTCGGGCTGGACGGCGGTTCGCTCTGCGGCCTCACGGTGCCAGTCTGCACCGCCGGGGTGTCCCGGCGGGACCGGTCGGTGAACCGCCGGTGGCTGCCGGGTGCCTTCCACCTGGGTCGATTGTTCCTGTCGGTGGTGGATGTGACACTGCTCGGGCGGACGAGGCCGGGTCCTGGGCAGGCGGGCCCGGCAGGCTGGGAGGGCGGCAGATGACGGCGCCAGTGCTCGTCGGCCCGGGCGGGGTCGCCTGGCGCGACGGCAAGCGTTACATGTGGCTGACGGCGCTGCTGCCGCCGCTGCTGCCGATCGTCTCGTTCGGGCTCTGGCACCGCACCGGCTCGGGCCTGCCCTGGTGGCTCACACCCGCCTTCGTGTTCGTGCTGCTGCCCGTACTCGACGCGACGACCCCGAAGGACCCGGTCGGCGCCCCGGAGGGAACCCGCGAGGCGCTGGACGCCGACCGCTACTACCGCTGGTGCACCTACCTCTATCTGCCGCTCGCCGGTGTCGCGCTGCTCATGGGCTGCTGGGCGTGGACGCGCGGCGACCTGTCGGTGATCGAGCGGGTGGCGGTCGTCCTCGCGCTCGGCACGGTCACCGGGATCGGTATCAACACCGCGCACGAGCTGGGCCACAAGCGCGCCCGGGTCGAGCGCCGGCTCGCGAAGGCCATGCTGGCGCCCGCCGCCTACGGGCACTTCTACGTGGAGCACAACCGGGGCCATCACGTCCACGTCGCGACGCCGCGGGATCCGGCCAGCGCCCGGATGGGGGAGAGCTTCTGGCGGTTCTGGCCGCGCACGGTCGTCGGCAGCCTGCGGTCGGCCTGGGCGCTCGAGGCGGCCCGGCTGCGTCTGCGTGGTCGTTCGCCCTGGTCACCGCGCAACGAGGTGCTTTCCGCCTGGTGCTACACGGCGGTGCTGTTCGGGGTTCTCGCGGTGGCGTTCGGGCCGGCGGTGCTCGCCTTCCTCGTACTGCAGGCGGTCGTCGGCTTCTCCCTGCTGGAGTCGGTCAACTACATCGAGCATTACGGGCTGGCGCGGGAGTGGACCGCGGCCGGCCGGTACGAGAAGGTCGACCCACGGCACAGCTGGAACAGCGACGACGTCATCAGCAATCTCGCGCTGTACCACCTGCCCCGGCACAGCGATCATCACGCGCACCCCACCGTGCGCTACCAGTCGCTGCGGTCCTTCGCCTCGGCTCCGCAGCTTCCCGCCGGATACGGCTCGATGATCGTCGCATCGCTGTTCCCCCGGTTCTGGTTCCGAGTCATGGATCCGAGGGTCGCCGCGCACTACGGCGGTGACGTGACCCGGGCCAATCTCGACCCCGCGCGGCGCGCGCGGCTCGTCGCCCGCTATGGCGGGGGCGGCGCCGCGGCCGCCGTGCCAGCGGTCGCTTCGCCACAGGCCGTTGCGCCCGCTGCGTCGGAGGTCGATGCGTTGCCCGATCGCGTTTCGGCGGGCTGAAGCGGCAAGCCCGAACCGAAAGCCATCACCGCCTTCCCGGAGGTCCCGATTCTTGTCAGTCGGGCCCGGGATCTTCGGCTGGGCGCTAACCTCGTCGCACCTGATTCACCCGGTGGACGGCGAGCTGAAACGACTACGTGGCGGCGAGGGCTGGCGCAGTGAACGCGACGGAGACGTCATTCGTGACAGCGGCCCCGGTGGCCTCGTTGTCCCATCATTCATTGCTCATTTTTCTTCTTCAGGTGACCGTCCTGTTGTGCCTCGCGCTGGGGCTCGGTCGTCTCGCCATCCGACTCGGGCTGCCCTCCGTGGTCGGCGAACTGCTCGCGGGCGTGGTGGTCGGCCCGTCGCTGCTCGGGGCGGTCGCGTCCGAGTTCTCGGGTTGGCTGCTGCCCGCCGAGCCCGACCAGATGCACCTGCTCGACGCGCTGGGGCAGATCGGCGTGATCCTTCTGGTGGGCCTCACCGGCATCGAGATGGACATGCGGATGGTCCGTCGGCGGGGAGCCACCGCCGCGCGGATCAGCATCGCCGGCCTCGTGCTGCCGGTCGGGCTCGGGATCGGCGCGGGCCTGCTCCTGCCGGAGTCGCTGCTGGCGGACGGCGCCGACCGCGGGGAGTTCGCGCTGTTCCTCGGGGTGGCCATGGGGGTCAGCGCGATCCCCGTCGCGGCCAAGATCCTGCACGACATGCGGCTGCTGCACCGCAACGTCGGCCAGCTCATCCTCGCCTCCGCCACGGTTGACGACGCGGTCGGCTGGTCGTTGCTGTCGGTGGTCTCCGCGATGGCGACAACGGGGGTGCGCGGCGGCGACATCGCGTGGCCGGTGCTCAGCGTGATCGGTGTCGTCGCCGCGGCGTTCGTTGTCGGCCGCCCGCTCGCCCGGCTGGCCGTCGCCGCCGGCGGCCTTGCCAGGCCGTCCGCTGAAACGGCTGAAACGGCTGACACCGGCGGCACCGGATCGGGTTCCGGTATCGCGGTGGCGGTCGTCTTCATCCTCGCCGCGGCCGCCGGGACGCACGCTCTCAAACTGGAGGCGATCCTCGGCGCGTTCATCGCCGGCATCCTGCTCGGGTCCACGCCGACTCTGGACATCCGGCGGCTCGAACCGCTCCGCCTGATGGTCATGGGCGTGCTCGCGCCGATCTTCTTCGCGTCCGCCGGGCTGCGCATCGACCTGACCGCGCTGACCCGGCCGGAGGTGGCGCTCGCCGCCGTCGTGATCCTCGGACTCGCGATCCTGGGCAAGTTCGCCGGTGCCTACATCGGTGCCCGCGCGAGCCGGCTGGGGCACTGGGAGGCGCTCTCGCTGGGCGCGGGCCTGAACGCCCGCGGCGTCATCGAGATCGTCGTGGCCGGGACGGGCCTGCGCCTCGGCGTCCTCTCCACCGCGACGTACACCGTGATCGTCCTGGTGGCGGTCGTGACGTCGATCATGACGCCGCCGATCCTGCGGGCGACCATGCGCCGGGTGGAGCAGACCGCCGAGGAGCAGCTGCGCGAGCTCGACCTGGCCGGCCGCTCCGTCGGGGCGCCCCGCGGCCTCGACGCCGAACGCCCCTGAGGACCGGCCAGCCCCCGGCCAGCGCCCGCTGACCCGCGGGTCAGCGGGCGCTGAGGATCTTCTCGAAGAACTCCCGGTAGCCGCGCAGCGCCTTGCGCAGGTCCTCGGTCGACGGCTCACCGTGGTCGTGCCAGGCAGAGCGCAGCCCCGAGTGCTCCCGGCTGATCCGGTCGGTCAGCGACCGGACCGCCTCGTCCACCAGCCGGTCGGCCTTCTCGACCGCCTGGCGGGGATGGTCGACGAAGTCGATCAGGACCTGCCGCCACGCGCCTTCCGGCTCGCCGGACGAGGTGGCCTCGGTGGCCGTCGGCCCGGCACCTGCCGGGCCAGCGGACGCCGAGCCGGCTGATGCCGGGCCGCCAGGTGCCGAGCCGGCAGGGGTCGGGCGGCCGGCCCTGGCCGGATCACCGTCGCCCGGCTTGTCCCGGACGGCGTCCGGCGGTGCCGCGGGGCCGCTCGTCCCGATGGTGAACCCCGGCTCGTCGCCGACCAGGGCGTACGCCGAGGCGTCCGGCTCCGCCGCCGTGCCCGGCAGCGCCGAAGCCGCAGGGGCAGCCCGGTCGTCCGCCTGGTCCACCCTGGCCGTTCGGTCCGCCTGGGCCGTGGGCGCGCCGGCCGGGCCGGGGGCGGGACGGGCGGACGGGCCGCCGTCGGTGGTCCGCTTCCCGGACGGCGGTGCCATCTCGGGCTCGCGTGCGTCGGATGTGTTCATTGCGGGTCCTCCTGCCTTGGAGTCTCGGCCGAGTCGTGCGCCAGGCCCGCCCGGTGCCGTTGCCGGCGGCGGGGGACGTCCGAGCGGTCAGGTGCGCTGCCGCGGGGGCCCGGCCAGGGCCGGGGAGCTCTGGGCGTCCTGGTCCCGCGGCTCAGTCTCGCCGGTGACCAGCCATCCGAAGAGCCCGCGCAGCTGGACCAGGGCGGTGCGCAGTTCCTCGGTGTCGGGGCCGTCGGTGTCGGGGCCGCCCGCCGGGGCCTCGGCGTGGGCGTGCGCGTCCCGGTAGGGGGCGACCAGCTCGGGCCGCTCGGCGGAGATCAGGTCGGCCCGCTCGTCAAAGGTCGACTCCGGGTAGCCCCGGGCGCGCATCACCTCGACGACGAGCCGGTCCGCCTGGCGGGCGGAGCCGGCGGGGTCGTCGACGAACCGCGCCTGGACGGCGTCCCAGCGGGTGAGATACCCGGCGCGGGCGGGCTCGTCGAGCGGCTGGAGGTCAAGCTCGTCGCGCCGCCGGGCCACCTCGGCGAGCCTGCGTTCGGCCGCGCGGCGATCCCCGCCGCTGTGTTCCACCGCACGGTCGTACTCCGGCCCGAAACGACTGCGCAGCGCCCGGCCGGAACCGCCCGGGGCCAGCCGGGCACCCCCGAGCACGCCAACGAGGACCACGCCCAGGATTACGAGAACGAGGACCAGCAGGAACCATCCCAGCGCCGACACGGCGTGACCTCCGTACGAATCGGCTGATCACCAACGACGTCGGCTGCGGTACCCGTGGGCCCACCCCATAAACGCGGGACGCCCGTTCCCGCAACGCCTGTCCGGGTTCCGCCAGCGCGTGCCAGGCCCCGGCGGGGCCTGCTCAGCTCCCCGCGGGGGCCGCGGGACGGACGCCGAGATCCGCCGCGGCCGCGGTGAACTCGGCCCGCAGCCGCTCCTTGCCGTCCGCCGGCAGGAAGGAGTGCTCCACCGCCGCGGCGGCCACGTCGAACACCTGCTGCCGGGAGAGCCCGAGCGAGCGCAGCGCGTGCAGGTACTCCGCGCGCAGCGTCGTGTTGAACATGGGCGGGTCGTCGCTGTTCAGGTTCACCTGGAGGCCCTGCGCGATCATCTCCGGCAGCGGGTGCACCCCGTAGCTGGCTACGGCCCCGGTGCACAGGTTCGAGGTGGGGGAGACCTCCAGCGGGATGCGGTGCCGGCGCAGGTGCTCGACCAGCGCCGGGTCGCCCAGCGCGCTGGTCCCGTGCCCGATCCGCTCCGCGTGCAGGTACTCGAGCGAGTCCCAGATGGTCCGGGGCCCGGTCGTCTCGCCCGCGTGCGGGACGCAGTGCAGGCCGGCGTCCCGTGCCGCGGTGAAGACCGGGCCGAACTGGGGCCGCGGCACCCCGATCTCGGGCCCGCCCAGGCCCAGCGCGATCACGCCGTCCCCGCCGTGGGCCAGGGCCAGCTCCAGGGTGCGCTCCCCGGAGGTGACGTTGTCCGTCCCCGGCAGGCCGGGGATGTCGGTGATCCAGCGCACCTGGATGCCGGCCTCGCGCTCCGCGTCGAGCCGGCCCGCCTCCACACCGGCGAACACGACCGCGGGGTCGATGCCGCGCTGGACGTGCAGGAAGGGCGTGAAGGTGATCTCCGCGTAGCGCACCCGCTGCGCGGCCAGCCCGAGCGCGGTCTCCCGGGCGAGCAGGCGGAAGTCCTCCTCGTCCCGCAGGACCTGGACGGCGGCCAGGTAGACCTCGATGAAGTGGTCGAAGTCGCGGAACTCGTAGTAGGCCCGCAGGGCGTCCAGGTCGGTCGGCAGATGGTCGACGCCGTGGCGGCGGGCGAGCCGCAGCAGGGTCGCCGGCAGCATCGAGCCCTCCAGGTGGACGTGCAGCTCCACCTTGGGCAGCCCGTCCACGAACTGCTCGTCCGTCACCTCGTCGGTGACCTGACCGGTCACGGGGTCGCTCACGTCTGTCCTCCGGTCCGTGCTGCGGGTCCGTCCACGATTCTTCCGCAGCCGGCCGCGGGTCAGCCGGCGGGACGGGCGGGGGGCTCGGGC
The DNA here is from genome assembly GCF_900465275.1 of Parafrankia sp. Ea1.12. NCBI lineage: Bacteria > Bacillati > Actinomycetota > Actinomycetes > Frankiales > Frankiaceae > Parafrankia > Parafrankia sp. Ea1.12. The sequence continues at coordinate 22,868 of NZ_UBIZ01000220.1, forward strand.
GCCGATCCGCCGAGATGGGCGGGCAGCCACCAGGGGGACTCACCCGGCGGGGGCGCGGGGTAGCGGCGCTGCGCGTCGTCGAGCAGCTCGCCCATCCGGAGCTCCAGCAGCGCGGTGCCGGTCCGGGCATCCGGCAGCTCCGAGTACGGGATGGGCTTGCCGACCGTGATCGAGACCGGCGTGCCGACAGCCGCGCGCAGGTTGCGGGGGCGGCCCTTGGTCAGGATCCGCTGGCTGCCCCAGAGCACCAGGGGGATCACCGGCACCTCGGCCTCGGCGGCGATCCGGGCGGCGCCCGACTTGAACGGCGCCAGGCAGTAGCTCGGGCTGATCGTGGCCTCGGGGAACACCCCGACGAGCTCGCCCTCGCGCAGCGCGCGCACCGCCGCGATCAGCGAGCCGGCCCCGGCCGCCCGGTCGACCGGGATGTGGTGCATCCCACGCATCAGCGGCCCGCTGACGCGGTGGTCGAACACCTGCTTCTTGGCCATGAACCGGACCATGCGCCGCCGCGCGTGCCAGAAGGGAACCCCGGCGAGCGCGAAGTCCAGGTAGGAGACGTGGTTGATCAGCACGATGGCCCCGCCGCCGGCCGGCACGTTCTCCTCGCCACGTATGTCCAGCCGCAGGCGCAACGCGCGGAAGAGCCCCAGCGCCGTATGGATGACCGGTCGGTACACGTACTCCGCCATGCCGCGAATCCTCCCCAGATCGGTATGCCGTCAGATCGGTGCCTCGCGGTCCGCCGCCCGCCGCCCGCCACCCGGCGTGCGCGGACCCATCGTGCGCCACGGGGCGGCGCGAGTCGTGCATTTACCGGATGCCCCGTCCGGCCGCGCCCCGCCCGGCTCCGTGCTGTCGGCGAGCCGACGGACGATGCCATACCGGGGCGTTGGACCCGGGCGGCTCATGCGGGACGATCGTGGCGGCGTACCGTCCGTCCGCCGGCGACAATCCACCGGCGACGAGGAGAGGGGCAGCCACGTCCGATCTGCTGAGCCGGAGCCTCGACGCGCAGCCGGCCCCCGCGCACTGGATCCTCGTCCTCACGGGGGTCGTCGCGCTGCTCACTGTGGCGAGCGGCCGCACCTGGCCGACCGCCCGTCACGTCGTGACGATCGCGCACGAGGGCGGGCACGCCCTCGCCGCGGTCGCCACCGGCCGCCGCCTGGCCGGGGTGCGCCTGCACTCCGACACCTCCGGCGTCACGGTGTCCTCGGGCCGGCCGACCGGGCCCGGGGTCATCCTGACCGTCGCCGCCGGCTACACGACGCCGTCGCTGCTCGGACTGGGCGCCTCCGGCCTGCTCGCCACCGGGCGGATCAGCCTGCTCCTGCAGATCCTCGTCGCGCTGCTGCTGGTCATGCTGGTGGTCGTCCGCAACGCCTTCGGTGTCGTGTCGGTGCTGGTCAGCACCGTCGTCGTGCTCGGGATCTCGTGGTTCGCGGCGGACGACGTCCAGGCCGGCTTCGCCGCCTACGCGACCTGGTTCCTGCTGCTCGGGGCGGTGCGGCCGATCATCGAGGTCCAGCGGCAGCGGCGGCAGCGGCGCGCCCGGGACTCCGACCCGGACCAGCTCGCCCGCCTCACCGGACTGCCGGGTGCCTTCTGGGTCGGCGCGTTCGGACTGCTCTCGCTGGGCTGCCTGGCGACCGCGGCGGCCGCGCTCGTCGTCTGATCCTCCCGGCGACCCTTCCTGGCCGGTCTTCCTGGACGGCTCTCCTGGACGGCTCTCCTGGACGGCTCTCCTGGACGGCCCTTCTGGACGGCCCTTCTGATCGCCCGTCGGCGGGGGCCGGTGCTGGTTGGCCGGAAGTGTCGGTGGGAGCTGGAAGACTGCTCAGACATGTGCGGCAGGTATACCCAGACTCTGAGCGCCGACGATCTCGCCGCGGCGATGTCCGCGGCGGACGAGACGGGCGGCCGGGTGACGGAGAGCTACAACGTCGCCCCGACCACGGTGATGCCGATCGTCGTCGCGCGTCGGCCACCGGGCGGCACCGGGCACGGTGAGCCGGCGGCTGGCGTTGGCACCGGCGGGGCCGGCGAAAGCGGCGAGGTTGGTGAG
>NZ_UBIZ01000221.1:0-5216 GCF_900465275.1 Parafrankia sp. Ea1.12
ACAGGCCCTAAGGGCGTGTCTTGTGTGGCGGCTCTGCGGGTACATATCTGATCATGGATGTGATGGAGAGCAGCCTCGCTCTGCGGCTGGTCCCGGACGATCTGTGGGAGCTGGTGGAACCGCTGCTACCCCGGTTCGAGGGTCGCTGGCAGGGTGGTGGGACTGCCCCGATCGAGGATCGGGCGGTGTTCACCGCGGTGGTCTACGTGCTGACCTCGGGGTGTGCCTGGCGGCATCTGCCGGCCGAGTTCGGGGTGTCGGTGCCCACGGCGCACCGTCGGTTCCAGGCCTGGACCCGGGCGGGTGTCTGGCCCCGGCTGCATCGGAAGATCCTTGATCTGCACGGTGCGGCCGGGCAGGTCGACTGGTCGTCGGTGATCGTGGACGCGGCCAGTCTCCGCGCGAAAAAGGGGGAAGCCTGACCGGTCCGAACCCGGTCGATCGCGGCAAACCGGGCTCGAAAATCCATGTCCTGACCGACGCGGACGGGCTGCCGCTGGTCGTGGCGGTCTCCACGGCGAACCTGCACGACAGCGGGGCCTTCGTCCCACTGGTGGCCAGTATCCCGGCGATCCGTTCCCGCCGCGGGCCGCGGCGACGCCGACCGGACAAGCTGCGGGCGGACAAGGCCTACGACCAGCCGGAACTGCGGCGTTTCCTGCGCCGGCGTGGCATCGCGGTACGTATCGCCCGCCGAGGTGTGGACAGCGTCGAACGCCTTGGCCGGTACCGGTGGAAAGTCGAAAGAACGCTGGCCTGGCTGGGTGGGTACCGCCGGCTGACCGTCCGCTACGAACGCAACGGCCGGAACTTCCTCGGCTTCCTCTGCCTCGCCGCCGCGATCACCTGCTGGAAAAAACTCCCGCACTCGACGTGAGACACGCTCTAAGCGACCCGCTCATATTCGTTGATCAGGCCGCCGAGGATGGGCTGGCGTTTGACGTTCCTGGGTCAGGTCGGCGACGGGGTGGTCGGGTCGTGGTGGTTGAAGGTCGCGGCCGCGGTTAGGTCGTTGTCCGTTGCAGTGGGCCGCGTACTCGGCCAGGACCGTGCGCAGGTGCCGTTCGCCGAAGATCAGCGTACGGTCGGTGACCTCGGTCCGGACCGTCTGGACGGACCGTTCCGCGTAGGCGTTTGCCCGGGGGTTCGGCGTGGGATCTTGACCGCGTTGATACCGGCATCGGCGAGGACCGCGTCGAACGACGCGGTGAACTGCCGCGGCCACTACGAACTCTCCGTCGATGCCGACCCGCGCAGACTGTTGTCCGCTGCCCTTGTCGAGCTCGCACTCGCCGTCTGACGATCGGACCCGTGCGGGTGCCGGCACGCCGCACCTTCCCAGAACGCAACAGACCCGTCAGCGTCAGGGAGGTAGCCGTGCGAGCGTCGCTGTCGTTCGACTTCCCAGGGTGTCTTCTACTATGTCGCGGTCTACATCACTCAATCTTCTAAGTTCTGGCTGAGGCCTGTTCGTCATCGGTGTATGGGGCGCCGCCGGGCACAAAGTACACCTCGTGTCTGTCGCGGGCGAGGCGGCCGTAGTGTGGTGCGGGGAAGTGCGCCGGGAACAGGAACGCGCCCTCGTCGAGCGCCCGCTGTGCCAGTCCCCGTCGGGTGGCGATCGCGGTCGCCAGATCATCGCACCCGGGCAGGTGAAGCTCCGGTCGAGTCAGCTGGATCGGATGGTGGAACGCATCCCCGCTGAAGTATGCCCGCACGCCATCGGAAGCAAGGCGTAGCACCGCGTGTCCGACCGTGTGGCCCGCCGCAAGCTCGACGCTCAGGCTCGGTGAGACCTTGTAGGGTACGGAGACGATCTGAGCCAGACCCGCGTCGACGATCGGCCGTACACACTCGTCAAAGACGTCGGGGTTGAAGTCGTTGGGATGTCGGACCGGATTCGCGGTGTCCCACCGCCGGTACTCCTGGTCAACGAACATGTAGGCCGCGTTGGGGAATGTCGGTACCCATGCCCCGTCAACCTGCCTCGTGTTCCAGCCACAGTGATCGTGATGAAGGTGGGTGCAGAACACGACGTCGACTGTATCGGTTGACACACCGGTCCGGGCTAGCCGGTCCAGATACGGAATTTTCAGGTCGTCAAAATAGGGCCCTCTTCCCTTGCGACCGTTGCCGGTACAAGGATCGATGAGCACGGTAAGGCCGTCAACCCTCACGACCCAGCTATGGCTCGAGAACTGGAAAGTCATAGATTTCCTGTCCAGAAATCCGTCGGGCAGCTGGGTAATTCGACGGGAGATGAGCGCTCTGTCGTTGGTAAGAAGGTCGAGTGAAACTGGAAGCGACTGCTCTTCCACTCGATCGACGAGAGCGCCACCCAATCTGAGTGTAGACATATCGCCAGGCTATCAATGGAGCAGTCGAATTGGAATACGCGCGGCCGAACCGGCCGAGGCCTGTGGGTGCCGGAAACTGGGTTCGGGTCATGCGGCCTGCCGGTATTCGTGGATGAGCCCGCCGAGCCGATCATGTCGGACGACCGAGGTGCCGGGTTCGGGCGGTGGGTCGGCGCCGGTGCTGAGCGGTGCCTGTTGCTGGAGTGACCGGTGGGGGCGGTGCTGGTTGTAGTGATCGACGTAGTCGGTGAGGACAGTGGTGAGGTGTCGTTCGCCGAGGATGAGGAGGTGGTCGAGGCACTCGCGGCGGACGGTGCCGACCCAGCGTTCCGCGAAAGCGTTCGCGACCGGAGTCCGCGTGGGCGTCCGCACAATATTGATGTTGTCGGTGGTGAAGACGGTGTCGAAGGCGGCGCTGAACTTTGTATCGCGGTCACGGATGAGGACCCGGAACCGTTCCGCCCGCTCGCCTGTGGTCATGAGCAGATTGCGGGCTTGCTGGGTGACCCAGTCGCCGGTGGGGTGGCGGGTGACCCCGGCGAGGTGCACCCGGCGGGAGTCCAGTTCGATGAAGAACAGGACGTGCAGCTTGCTCAGCAGGATGGTGTCGACGGTGAAGAAGTCACACGCGAGGATGGCGTGGGCTTGGGTGTGCAGGAACTGTCGCCAGGTGGGGCCGGAGCGGCGGGGTGCGGGATCGACGTGGGCGGAGCGCAGGATCGTCCAGACGGTACTGGCCCCGACCGAGTAGCCGAGTCGGACGAGTTCGCCGTGGATGCGGCGGTAGCCCCAGTGGGGGTTCTCATCGGCGAGGCGGAGGATCAGTTGGCGGATCTCCGCGGAGGTGGAGGGTCGGCCGGGTGGCCGGTGCGGTCGGGTCCAGCGGCGGCGGACCAGCTGGCGGTGCCAGCGCAGAATCGTCTCTGGTCGCACTAACAGGATCGACCGGGACGCCCGCGGGAGCAGCCGTGTCAGCCCGGCCAGGATGGCGCGGTCGGCCCAGCAGAACCGGGGCCGGGCGACTTGGCGGCGTAGCACGGCGAGTTCGTGGCGGAGCACGAGGATCTCGGCGTCCTTCGCCGCCGAGCTGCGAGCCACCAACCCCAGCCAGCCCACCAGCCGACAGAAGACGAGATAGATCAGCCGAACCGCCATGGCCAGGATCATCCACGTGGTGGTGTCCCGGTCAAGAGCGCTTGTAGTCGGTAGGGGTACAGGTGTCCGATCGCCTCCGGGGGGAAGGCCTATCGATCATTGGGTGAGACAGAAGCCCTGGTCAGGTCCTGCGGACGAGTTTCGGGCACCTACAAGTGCCGAAGCAAGGATGACTCGAGAAGAAATCGCCGCCATGGTCGACGCGCTAGGCGACATAGTGGCCACTTTGATCGAGGCTGACCCCACAGACAAGGCGGAGGTCTACCGGCAACTGGGCCTGCGCCTGACCTACCAGCCCAAGACGGGCATCGTGGAGGCCACCGTAAGAATCGGCCCACGCTACCGTGGGGTAATGGATCGTGTCCGAGGGGGGACTTGAACCCCCACGCCCCGCAAAGGGCACTAGCACCTCAAGCTAGCGCGTCTACCATTCCGCCACCCGGACGAGTGGTGGTTCTGGGCTGCTCGCCCGCACCAGAGGTGACTCTACACGGTCGCGACGGCGACTGACGCTACGCCCGACCACCGGTCGATCAAGCACTGACCGAGGCTCCCCGGCGCGGCCTCCGGCCTCCGCCACCAGCCGGCCTCCCATCCGCCACCGGTGGCCGGCCACTCGCCATCCGACGACCGGCCGATCCGCTTCAGGCAGGGCGTTCCACGCCCCTTCGCGTGCCGGGACTGTCCCCGATCGACACAGTGCGCTCGCGGAGGGCCGGGGCGGATCCGCCCGCTCAGCATCAGCGTGTGGGCCGAGATATAGGTGAACCGGCCCGGCTGATCCGTGGCCGGCCGATGAGATTTGGCTGCCGCGCCGGTCTACCTACCGAGACACCACCTGACTCGAAGGGACCACCGCCATGGCAAAGGTCATCTCCACGCTGTTCATCTCGGCCGACGGCGTGGCTGAGATCAACCCTGACTGGCACTTCCCGTACTTCGACGAGAACATGGGTCGCGCCGTCGCCGAGGACTATGACACCTCCGACGTGCTGCTCATCGGCCGCGTGACCTATGACAGCTTCGCCGGGGCATGGCCAGCCCGCGAGGCAGCGGGCGGCGAGGACGCGCCGTTCGCCAAGCAGCTCGGGGACGTGCGCAAGGTGATTGTCTCGCGTCAGCCGCTCGAGTTCTCCTGGCGCAACTGCGAGCTGGTCGAGGGCGACGTCGTCGAGGCCGTCACCGCGCTCAAGGCTGATGCTGGCATCAGGGGCATCCTGATCCCCGGCTCGATCTCCGTGGTACGGCAACTGCTCGCCGCGGGGCTGGTCGACGAGCTCCGCCTGCTGGTGCACCCGGTGGCGGCACGCAAGGGCCGCCGGTTGTTCGACGACGGCGACACGCCGTACCACCTGAAGGTGACGGCGACGGAGGCGTTCCCGACGGGCGTGATCCGCATGATCTACTCGCCGGCCGATGCGCCCATCAAGGTCGGCTACGACCAGGTCAAGGACCAGGTGCCCGCAGGGAAGTAGCCGCGCGGCCAGGGTGTGGGGTCGGTTCCTGAAACAGGACGGCGCCCGCCGCAGTAAACGCGGTGTGAGGCCGAGCAGTACGCGAGGACTGGAATCCAGTACTACTGAAGATTAACGTGTGAAGTTATGTTGATCGGAGATCTTTCCAGGTCAGTCCGGTTTCGGTGAGGAACCCGATGAGTAGTCCCGGCCGGTACTGCATACGTTTCAGTCCGTGCTTGACGGCCTG
>NZ_UBIZ01000445.1:0-219 GCF_900465275.1 Parafrankia sp. Ea1.12
CGCCGGGTCCTGACGTCCCTGGGGCTCCCCCAGCTCCGAAACGGCAGACCGACACCACATGGCGACAGTTCCTGCGTACGCAGGCGTCGACGATGCTGGCCGTGGACTTTTTCCACGTGGACTGCGCGGTGACGCTGCGGCGGCTGTACTGCTTCTTCGTCATAAAGGTCGGCTCCCGCACCGTCCACGTCCTCGGGGTCACCGCCCACCCCGACGGAT
>NZ_UBIZ01000246.1:0-243 GCF_900465275.1 Parafrankia sp. Ea1.12
GCTGGCGATCCTCAACCTGGCCGAGGCCGGCGACCACATCGTCAGCTCCGCGAACCTCTACGGCGGCACCTACAACCTGTTCCACTACACGCTGCCCAAGTTCGGCGTCTCGGTGTCGTTCGTCGACGACCCGGACGACCTCGACGCCTGGCGCGCGGCGATCCGGCCGAACACCGCGGCGTTCTACGGCGAGACGATCGGCAACCCGCGCGGGAACGTCCTCGACATCGCCGGCGTCGCGGG
>NZ_UBIZ01000406.1:0-47049 GCF_900465275.1 Parafrankia sp. Ea1.12
CACCGGCAACACCGGCAACACCGGCAACACCGGCAACACCGGCAACACCGGCAACACCGGCAACACCGGCAACACCGGCAACACCGGCAACACCGGCAACACCGGCAACACCGGCAACACCGGCAACGGGCCGACGGTGGCGGAGACCGGTGAGTTCGGGCTGATCCGGGCGATCACCCGACGCCTCCCCGTCGGGGCGGACGTCCTGCTCGGGCCCGGTGACGACGCGGCGGTGGTGGCCGCTCCCGACGGACGGGTGGTCGTCACGACCGACCTGCTCGTCGAGGGTCGGCATTTCCGGCGCGACTGGTCCTCCGCGTACGACACAGGGCGCAAGGCGGCGGCGCAGAACCTCGCCGACGTCGCCGCCATGGGCGCGCGCCCGACCGCCCTGGTGGTGGGTTTCGCCGCGCCCGGCGAGCTGCCCGTCGCCTGGGCCGAGCAGCTCGCCGACGGCCTGCGTGACGAGTGCGCGCTGGTCGGCGCGTCCGTGGCCGGCGGCGACGTCAGCTCGGCCGCCGGGATCGTGCTGGGGATCACCGCGCTCGGCGACCTCGCCGGACGAGCCCCGATCCGCCGGGACGGCGCCCGCCCCGGCGACCGGGTGGTGCTGGCGGGACGGATCGGATGGGCCGAGGCCGGCCTCGCCCTCCTGCGCGCCACCGAGCTCCCCCCCGAGATCCTGCGGGCGCACGCCGAGGTTGTGGACGCGCACCGGCGGCCCCACCCGCCCTACGCGCTCGGCCCGCTGCTCGCGGCGGCGGGGGCGCACGCGATGTGCGACGTGTCGGACGGTCTCCTCGCCGATCTCGGCCATGTCGCGGCGGCCTCCGCCGTGTGGATCGACATCGACCCCACGGCGCTGCCGGTGCCCGGACCGATCCGGGACGCCGCCGCGGTGCTGGGCGCCGATCCGCTGACCTGGGTTCTCACTGGAGGTGACGACCACGCGCTGGTCGCCTGCCTTGCTCCTACCGCCCTGCTCCCGGCCGGCTGCGTCGTCATCGGACGGGTACTGGCCGTCCCCGCCCATGTGGGCCCGGACGGGACCCGGCCTGATGACCGCGGCGCGGGTCACGGGGTGCTCGTCGGCGGGCTCGACTACCGGCGGGGCACCGGATGGGACCACTTCCGCCAGGCCACCTGAGCCCGCGGGCTCGACAACCCCCGGACACGACGGCGCCCCGTCCTCTGGAGAGAGGACGGGGCGCAACGTGTTAGGGCGCCGGCCCGCCAGGTCGCCTCGCGGCGCGATGTCGCACGTAGCGACTCAATTTGGGTCCGGGGGCCATGATACGGACCGGCGCTGTTCATAGTAACGGCCCACACCCCGACCCTGTTCCCGTTCGCTGGATACCCGTCAAACAATCCAGCGCCGCCCACCCGACTCCGTCAGACAGCGGACGGCGGACGGGTTCAGACGGCGGACGGCGTCGTGTGGGTGAGGACGATCGTCCCGATGTCGTCCACGACGCCGGTCCAACCACGGCGGAGCAGGCAGGTCGCCTCGGCGAACTCCACGACGGCCGGGCCGGTCACCGTGTCTCCCCGTCCGAGGGCCGCCCGGGGGATCACGTCGATCTCGTGCCACGCGCCGTCCGTCCAGGCCCGGCGCCGGCCGCGGCGCGCCGTGGGGTCGGGGCGCGGGGCGACCGGTCTCGGTCTGGGCCCGGGCACGGTCACCACCAGGCGGACGGCCACCGTCTCGATCTCGCGGCCCGCCGCGATGTGCCCGTAGCGGCGCAGGTGCTCGGCCTCGAAGGCAGCACGGACGGCGTCGACGAGCCCGCCGGCCCCCGCCGCACCACCGCCGCTTGCCGCACCACCGCCGCCCGCGGCCTCGCTGCCGCCGCCCCCGGGCTCCGCCACGTCGATGGTCAGCTCGTGGGACTGCCCCACGTAGCGGCAGTCCAGCCGGTGTTGGAGCACGACCGCGCCCGCGGAATCGTGGCCCCCGGCCAGGCCGGCGCCTGCCGCGAGGTCGGCGCTCGCGACGAGGTCGGCGAACGCGGCCGCCAGGTCGACCTCGCCCAGACGGCCGATCAGCGGGCGGGCGTGGTCACGCCGGACGTCGCCGATCGCCAGGCCCAGCGCGGAGAGGACGCCGGCCGCGAGCGGGACGAGGACCCTGGTCATCCCGAGCTCCTCGGCGAGCGCGCAGGCATGCGTCCCACCGGCTCCGCCGAAGGCGACCAGCACGAGCTCGCGCGGGTCGAGGCCGCGTTCCACGGAGACGACGCGCAGGGCACGGGTCATCTCGGCGTCCGCGACCGCCACCACCCCGGCGGCGGTCTCGACCGGTGAGAGCCCGAGGGGAGCGCCCAGCGCGCCCAGCGCGGCCTCGGCCGCCGCCCGCGAGAGGGTGACCTCGCCGCCGAGCCCGGCGCCGTCGGCGAGGTATCCGAGGCAGAGGTCGGCGTCGGTCACCGTGGGCCGCGTGCCGCCGCGGCCGTAGCAGGCCGGTCCCGGGTCCGCGCCGGCGGAGCGCGGGCCGACGCGCAGCGCGCCGCCGGCGTCGACCCAGGCGATCGACCCGCCGCCGGCGCTGACCGAGTGGACGTCCACGGTGGGCAGCACGATCGGTACCCCGGCGAGCACCGACTCGGAGGTGGTCAGCGCGCGGCCGTCGAGGACCGGCGCCACGTCGGTGGAGGTGCCGCCCATGTCGAAGGTCAGCAGGTCGCGCACGCCGGACAGGCCGGCCACGTACGCGGCGCCGACCACTCCCCCGGCCGGCCCGGAGAGCACGCAGCGGGCGGCGTGGCCGGCCGCCTCGGCCAGCTCGGTGACCCCGCCCGAGGACTGCATGATCATCGGGACGGTGACGTCCCGGGCGGCGCAGCGCCGCTCGAGCGCCCGCAGATAGGACGACAGCCGCGGGGTCAGGTAGGCGTCGGCGACGGCCGTGGTGAACCGTTCGTACTCGCGGAAGACCGGCAGGACCTCGCTGGAGGCCACCACCGTGACCCCGGGCAGCCGGGCGCGCAGGGCGGCCGCGACGGTGCGTTCGTGGTCGGGGTGGGCGAAGGAGAACAGCAGGCACACGGCGACCGCGTCGAGGCCGGGGACGGCCGCGACCTCCTCGACGACCCGGTCCACCTCGGCGGCCCGCAGCGGCTCGAGCACCCCGTGCGGGCCGCACCGTTCCGCCACGGTGAAGCGCAGCTCGCGCGGGACGAGGGCGGGCGGCCGGTCGAGGGTCAGGTCGTAGAGCGACGGCCGGTTCTGCCGGCCGATCTCGATCACGTCCCGGAACCCGCGGGTGGTCACCAGGGCCGTGCGGGCACCGGCCCGCTCCAGCAGCGCGTTCGTGGCGACGGTGGTGCCGTGGGCGAACGTGCCCACGAGTGGTCCGTCCAGCCCCGCGGCGGTGAGGGCGGCGAGCACTCCGTCGGACGGGTCGACGGGCACCGAGGGAACCTTGGCGAACCGCACCGCGCCGTCCGGGTCGACGGCGACCAGGTCGGTGAAGGTGCCGCCGACGTCCACCCCAAGGCGGATCTTGCCGCTTGGACGGACCCGGCCGGCGGATGACTCCTCGTGATCGACCACTCGGCTTTCCACCCCTCTGACGGCTCCCCTGACGTGCTCACTCCCGCGCCCGCCACCCTCCGGCAGGCAGTCACCCAGAGCGACGGCGCCGGGCCTCCCGATCGGCCGGTGAACGTCGGGCGCGAGCCTGGCACCGGGAGCTCCGGACGGGCGTCACAAGACCTCGCGCTCTGCACCGGACGGCCGACGCGAACCGGGTCCGTGGCCTGACCATTGCTTCTGGTGTCAGGGAAAGCCACCGACGGCCGACGGGCGGCACGGCGAGAACGCCGGCCGACCGATCGACCCGGCCAAATGGTGTCAATTGTGATGTGACGTCCGGCAGGGCACCTCAAGCGGGTCCGTCCACAGCGGGTAACCTGAGCAGACGGTAGCGAAGGGCCTGTGAACAGGCAGAGATGTACACCGTGGATAGAGGCGATTGGCCCCGTGACAGCACCGACGGTACCCGCGTCAGAACCTGACTTCGGCCCCAACGAGTGGTTGGTCTTCGAGATCTACCAGCAGTATCTCGAGGACCCGGAGAGCGTCTCCGCCGAATGGCGTGAGTTCCTCTCCGACTACCGTCCCGCGAACCCGTCCGCCCCGCATGTGGCGGGCACACTGGTCGCCGGCGACGGACAGGCGGCCGCCGCCACCGACCCCGGTTCACCGCGCCCGCCCGTGCCCTCCGCACCCTCCCCGGCACCGGGGGCGCCCGCAGCCGCGGCGGCTCCGGCGCAGGCCCAGGCCACGGCGCCGGCTGCTGCGCCCGTGGCGAAGCCGGCGGTGGCGAGGCCCGCCGCAGCCGGGGCCCAGACCCCGCTGCGCGGCGCGTCCGCCCGGGTGGTCTCGAACATGGAGACCTCGCTGCACATCCCGACGGCGACCTCCGTGCGCGCCGTGCCGGCGAAGCTGCTGGCCGACAACCGGATCGTCATCAACCGGCATCTCGCCCGGTCCAGCGGCGGCAAGATCTCCTTCACCCATGTCATCGGCTACGCCATGGTCAAGGCGCTGGTCGACCACCCGGCGATGAATGCTTCGTACGCCGAGGTCGGCGGCAAGCCCACCCTGGTGCAGCCCGAGCACGTCAACCTTGGTCTCGCCATCGACCTGGTGACGCCCAAGGGCCGCCAGCTCGTCGTCGCCGCCGTGAAGAAGGCCGAGACGCTCGACTTCAGCCAGTTCTGGCTGGCGTACGAGGATCTCGTCCGCCGTGCACGGACGAACAAGCTGACGATGGACGACTTCGCCGGCGTCACGATCAGCCTGACCAACCCCGGCGGCATCGGGACGGTGCACTCCGTCCCGCGGCTCATGGAGGGCCAGGGCACGATCATCGGCGTCGGGGCCATGGAGTACCCGGCCGAGTTCCAGGGCGCGTCGCAGCAGACCCTGTCGAAGCTCGCCATCTCCAAGATCATGACTCTGACCAGCACGTACGACCACCGGATCATCCAGGGCGCGCAGTCCGGAGAGTACCTGCGGCGCATTCACGAGCTGCTGCTCGGCGCCGACGGGTTCTACGACGAGATCTTCCACTCGCTGCGCGTGCCCTACGTCCCGGTGCGCTGGCTGCCCGACATCTCCGCGCACCACGAGGGCGACCTCGACCACGGCGCGCGGGTACTCGAGCTCATCCACGCCTACCGGGTGCGCGGGCACCTGATGGCCGACACGAACCCGCTCGAGTTCGCCATCCGCAGCCACCCCGACCTCGACATCATCGGGCACGGGCTGACCCTGTGGGACCTCGACCGGGAGTTCCCCGTCGGCGGGTTCGCCGGCCAGCGCACGATGTCGCTGCGTGACGTGCTCGGCGTGCTGCGCGACTCGTACTGCCGCCGCGTCGGCATCGAGTACATGCACATCCAGGAGCCCGCGGAGCGCACCTGGATCCAGGCCCGGGTCGAGCGCTCGGCCGAGCGGCCCGACCCGGCCGAGCAGCTCTACGTGCTGGAGCGCCTCGGCGCCGCCGAGGCGTTCGAGTCCTTCCTGCAGACGAAGTACGTCGGCCAGCGCCGGTTCTCCCTCGAGGGCGCCGAGTCGACGATCCCGCTGCTCGACGAGGTCCTCAGCCGGGCGGCGGAGGCCGCCATGGACGAGGTCGTCATCGGCATGGCCCACCGCGGGCGGCTCAACGTGCTGGCGAACATCGTCGGCAAGTCCTACCGGCAGATCTTCGACGAGTTCGAGGGCTACGTCGACCCGCAGACCGCCCACGGCTCGGGAGACGTGAAGTACCACCTGGGTGCCGACGGCGTCTACACCGACCAGGACGGCCGCACCGTCCCCGTGTCGGTGGTGGCGAACCCGTCCCACCTCGAAGCCGTCGACGCGGTGCTCGAGGGCGTGGCCCGCGCCAAGCAGGACGTGCTGGACAAGGGCTTCAGCGGCTACACCGTCCTGCCGGTGCTGATCCACGGTGACGCCGCGTTCGCCGGCCAGGGTGTGGTCGCCGAGACGCTGAACCTCTCCCAGCTGCGCGGCTACCGCACCGGCGGCACCGTGCACGTGGTCATCAACAACCAGGTCGGCTTCACCACGTCGCCGACGTCCAGCCGCTCCTCGGTCTACGCCACCGACGTGGCGCGAATGGTGCAGGCGCCGATCTTCCACGTCAACGGGGACGACCCCGAGGCGTGCGTCCGGGTCGCCACGCTGGCCTTCGCCTACCGGCAGGAGTTCAACAAGGACGTCGTCATCGACCTCGTCTGCTACCGGCGCCGCGGCCACAACGAGATGGACGAGCCGTCCTTCACCCAGCCGCTGATGTACGACACCATCGCCTCCAAGCGCTCGGTGCGCAAGGTCTACACCGAGGCGCTGATCGGCCGTGGGGACATCACCCGCGACGAGGCCGAGCATGCGATGAAGAGCTACCGCGCCGAGTTGGAGAAGGCGTTCGCCGAGACCCGGGAGACCACGACCCGGCCCACGCCGCAGCCACGGATCGTGACCACACCGGCGGAAGCAGCCGCGGCCGCCGCGGTCACCACCGCGGTGTCGCCCGAGGCGGTCAAGAAGGTCGTCGACACCCAGGTCAGCCTGCCGGACGGGTTCGTCATGCACCCGCGCCTGCGCCCGCAGATCGAGCGCCGGGCGCAGATGGTCGAGACCGCCTCCATCGACTGGGCCCTGGCCGAGACCATCGCCTTCGGGACGCTGCTCCTCAACGGCGTCTCGGTGCGGCTCACCGGCCAGGACAGCCGGCGCGGCACGTTCGGCCAGCGGCACTCCGTGCTGGTCGACCGCTACACCGCCGAGGAGCACACCCCGCTGCGCACCCTGCGCGAGGAGGGTGACTCGCAGGTGGGCACCTTCTACACCTACGACTCGCTGCTCTCCGAGTTCGCGGCGATGGGCTTCGAGTACGGCTACTCGGTGGCCCGCTCCGACACCCTGGTGCTGTGGGAGGCGCAGTTCGGCGACTTCGCCAACGGAGCGCAGTCGATCATCGACGAGTTCATCTCGGCCGGTGAGGCCAAGTGGGGCCAGCGCTCGTCGCTGACGCTGCTGCTCCCGCACGGCTACGAGGGTCAGGGCCCCGACCACTCCTCCGCCCGCATCGAGCGCTTCCTCTCACTCTGCGCGGACGGCAACATGACCGTCTCGGCGCCGTCCAGCCCGGCCAGCTACTTCCACCTGCTGCGCCGGCAGGCGTTGTCGCCCGTGCGCCGGCCGCTGATCGTCTTCACACCGAAGTCGATGCTGCGGCTCAAGGCGGCGGCGTCCTCCGTCGAGGAGCTCACCGGCGGTTCCTGGCAGCCGATCATCGACGACGCGGCGGTCAGCGACCCGGCCAGCGTGAAGCGCGTGCTCCTGTCCGCCGGCAAGGTCTACTACGACCTGGCCGCCGCGCGGGTGAAGCGCAACGACGCGCAGCGGTTCGCCCTGCTCCGCGTCGAGCAGCTCTACCCGACCCCCGGGCCGGAGCTCACCGCGCTGCTGCGCCGCTACCCGAACGTGACCGACCTCGTCTGGGTCCAGGAGGAGCCGGCGAACCAGGGCGCCTACCCGCACATGGCGCTGAACCTGCCCGAGTCGCTGCCGGACGGCCTGCGGTTGCGGCGGGTCTCGCGGCGGGCCGCGGCCGCCCCCGCGGGCGGCTCGTCCTCGGTGCACGAGCGCGAGCAGGCCGCGCTGGTCGAAGCGGCCTTCGAGGGCTGATCACCCCGCGGGCACACCCGTGCCCGCTGGCCGCATGCCGGTCAGGAGACATTCGGCGGTGAGCCGGGCCCGCTTGCTCCGGGCCCGGCTCACCGCCGGACCTCGTTGAGGCCGCCGCAGCGTCGGGACGGATACCTTTCCACCATGTACTTCACCGACCGGGGCATCGAGGAGCTGGCTGCCCGCCGCGGCGAGGAATCGGTGTCGTTCGACTCGCTCGCCGACGCTCTGCGCACCTTCGTCGACCTGCACCCGCAGTTCGAGGACGCCGTCGAGCAGCTCGCGACCTGGCTGGCCCGCCCCGACGACGACCCGGACCTCTAGCGCCACCGGCCGAGAGCAGGCCGGCGCGCCGTGCCGCGCCGGGATCAGCCCGTCGCTGTCGGGTTCGGGGGAACGGCGCCCTGTCGGCCGATCACCCGAGCGTCCCCGAACACGGTGCTGCTGCGGTAGTAGGCATAGCTGCTGTCGACGGTCTCCTCCTCGCCGAGGAGCGTGGTCGACAGCCTCAACCGCAGGATGCCGGTCACATCCAGGTCGACCTGCTCCGCCTCGCCGAGGCCGAGGGTGTACTCCGTGAGCCGGCGGCCGTCACCGTGCACCTCGACCAGGTATTTCACCGAGCTCGTGGCGTCGTCGGCGAGACCGACCGTGGTCTGGAAACGCAGGAAGTGCCGGCCCAGGTCGAACTCCACCTGACCGACCTTCAACGGCTCTTCGTGGTAGGAGTACGCGACGGCATTGATGATCAGACTGCGCGGTTGCGCGACACCGCCCACCGTCGCCTGCCCGGTCTCCACCGACCCCCGGACCTGTAGTTGCCTGCTGTCGGCGAGATGGACGGTGACCTCGGCGTTCGGGTCGTCCGAACCGTTCTCCGCCAGTGCGGCGGCCGGATCCCGGGGACCGGACGAGCGTTCCTCGACGGCGTCGATCGCCCCCAGGACCACCCCGAGACCCACCAGACCGGCAAACGGCACGATCAGCACCAGCAGGAGGATCCCCACGGGGCGCCGCCAGAACGACCGCGGGCGGCGCGGTGGCGAGTGCGGCCAGGTCACATAACCCGCCGGACGGCCCGGTGCGGGCGACCACGCCTGGCCGGCTGCCGGGTGTCGGTACTGCGGCACGGGAGTGTGCGGCGCCGGGGACCGCTGCCACCACTGCGCCGCGGGGACGGCCGCGGAGGCCCCCGGCCAGTGAGCATGCCCCGGACGCGGCGCGGGAGCGGGCCCAGGCACCGATCGCGACGTCGGGT
This sequence comes from Parafrankia sp. Ea1.12, assembly GCF_900465275.1. Lineage (NCBI taxonomy): Bacteria > Bacillati > Actinomycetota > Actinomycetes > Frankiales > Frankiaceae > Parafrankia > Parafrankia sp. Ea1.12. The sequence continues at coordinate 8,963 of NZ_UBIZ01000406.1, forward strand.
CCGGAGAGGACGCCGGCTCAGGCCCCGCGCCGGGCTGCGACCGCGGATACGGCGGGTCGGCCCCACCTCCCGAGTCCGCCCCGCTCACGGCCCGTGCGGCCGCCCCCTCCGCGGCATCAGCCGCTCGTGCGGGCTCGTTCTCCGGTCCCGGCGCCGCCAGGGCGTCGGCGGCGGGCCGCGGATCGGCTGCGGCCGGGTTCTCGTCACCGGGCCCCAGTTGCTCCCACGAGTCGTACTTGCGGGTCCCCATCCGCGTGGGCCCGGTGTCGAGGACCGCCGCTGCCGGGCCCGACACCCGGGTACCCGCCGGCGGGACGTCCAGTGCCGGCCAGGGTGGCAGGCCCTCAAGCCCCTCGGCCGCCGCCGCCAGCATGCGCACAGTGTCCTGTGCCGTCCGCGGGCGCTGAGCCGGATCCTTCTCGAGCAGGCCGGCGACGACGTCCCACAGCGGCTCGGGGATACCGGGTGGCCGGCCAGGCACGAGGTCGACGTGCGCGCGCAGCGCGGCGATGGGCGGGCGGTCCGCGAACGGGCTCACCCCGCAGAGCAGCTCGTAGAGGACGACTCCGACGGCGTAGAGGTCGGCGGCGGTGTCGGCCCGGCCCGCCTCGATGGTCTCCGGTGCCATGTAGTGCGGGGTGCCGAGCACCCCCGACAGCTTCGTCAGGCTCGTCGAGCCGTCCAGCAGCCGGGCGATGCCGAAGTCGGTGACCATGGCCCGCCAGGCATCGGTGTCGCCCCGCGCCATCAGGATGTTCTCCGGTTTGAGGTCACGGTGGACGATCCCGAGCTCGTGGGCGGCACCGACGCCGTGGAGGATCTCGCTCGTCGCGGTCACGGCCTCCAGCGGGGCCAGGGTGCGGCGGCGGCGGATCTCCCGGCGCAGGTCGGATCCGTCGACGAGGTCCATGACGATCGCGAGCTGCCCGCGCTCGGCCACAAGGTCGTGCACCCGCACCGTGTGGGGCGAGTCGAGCCGGCGCAGGATGGAGCGCTCACGCAGGAAGCGGGCGACGAGCTCCTCGTCGGTCGCCAGCTCGGCGCGCAGCACCTTGAAGGCGAACACGGTCCCGTCGTCGGAGCGGCCGCGCCACACCTCACCCATGGCGCCGCGGCCGATCAGGGAATCCAACGTGTACGCACTACCGAGGCGTTGGGCCAATGTCCCGTCCCGTGTTCGTCATGCCGGCAACCGCGTCCACGCCCATGACACCGCGCGGACGGGATGGTCGACGACATAGTGTCGCAGATCGGACGCGGAACGGCGCAGAACCACAGAAGCCCAGGTACCGGGTCCTCCCACTCGCCGGGAGCGGTCAACCGGCTACGGCGTGAGAACGAGTTTCCCGAAGACCTCGCCATCCGCGAGACGCTCGAACGAGGCGCGGGCGTCGGTGAGCGGGCGGACGTCGTCGATCAGCGGGCGGGTACCGGTGCGGTCGAGGAGCTCGACGAGGTCCGCGAGTTCGCCGCGGGTGCCCATCGTCGAACCGATCACCGAGAGCTGCAGGAAGAAGATCCGGTTGAGCTCGGCCGGCGGGTTCGGGCCGCTCGTGGCGCCGGAGCAGACGATCCGTCCGCCCGGGCGCAGTGAGCGCACCGAGTGCGACCAGGTCGCGGCCCCGACCGTCTCGATCACTCCGTCCACGCGCTTCGGCAGGCGCGCGCCCGACTCGACGGCGAGATCGGCCCCGAGCTCGAGCGCCCGCCTACGCTTGGACTCGTCCCGAGAGGTGACGAACACGGTGTGACCGGCCGCCTTGCCGATCACCAGGGCCGCGGTGGACACTCCGCCACCGGCTCCCTGGACGAGCAGCGTCCCGCCACCACCCGCCGGCAGGCCCGCCCGGTTGACCACCATGCGGTACGCCGTGAGCCAGGCCGTGGGCAGGCAGGCCGCCTCCTCCCACGACAGCGCCGCCGGCTTGGGCACAAGGTTCCCCCGCGGGACGGCGATCCGCTCCGCGAGCGTGCCGGGATGCAGCTCGGAGAGCAGGGTCCGCTTCGGGTCCAGGGTCTCGTCACCGCCCCCGCGAGCCGGGTCACCGATGACGGCATGGACGATCACCTCGTCGCCGTCCGCGCTGACCCCGGCCGCGTCGCAGCCCAGGATCATGGGCAGGCGCTCGGGCGGCAGCCCAACTCCGCGCAGGCTGAACAGGTCGTGGTGGTTGAGCGCGGCGGCCCGCACGGTGACCGTGGTCCAGCCCTCGGGCACGACCGGTTCCGGCTGGTCGCCGACCACGAGGCCGGCCAGCGGGTCGTCCGGGTTGATGGAGACGGCGGCGGCGGCGAGCACGAGGGTAACCCTAGGATGACGCTCCCCACCAACGCCACCGAACCGTCCGCTCCACGCTCGGTCCGATCCGTGTCCGATCCGTGTCCGGTTCCGGTGAACGCGGCATACGACAGCGCCCGACGCCGCCGTTGCTCTTCGTCATGGTTCGCCCCGATCCCGCCGCACGCCGCGGAAGCCGGGGAGATCGACCACAGGCCGATTGACAGGCTTCGGGCAGCCCGGCCGTCGCGCGGTCGGACCGGATGTGTTGAACTCAATCCCGTGGTTACACAGGGGAGTACGCCGGCCCCCCTCAGCCGGGACACAGTCAGCCGGGACGCAGGCGGCCGGGACGGGGGCGGCCGTCGGTTCGGCTGGCGACGGCGCCGGCCGGCGCCCGTACCGGAACCGCCGGTGGTGCTCGTGACAGACGGCGATCCAGTGATCATCGTCCCGTCAGCGGACTTCGTCTGCTGCTCCTACAAGGGCTGCGGCGCGCTGCGCCCACTGACCGAGGCCAGCGAGAACCGCCCCTGCCCCGGCTGCGGCCGGGTCTGAGGCGGCGCCCCGGGCTCCTGGGCGGCGGCGGTCTCCCGGATTCCGAACGGCGACCGCCGCGGAACTCTGAGGTTCCGCGGCGGTCGCGTTAGGCTCTGTCTTTCCCTGCCCGCAGCGCTCCGGACGACCCGAGCCCTGCCGCGGCGGAGGTGCTAGCGGCGTGCGACTCCGTCGGCGCGGGCTGCCGCGGCAACCGCGGTCGAGACCGCGGGCGCGACACGCTCGTCGAAGACGCTCGGGATGATGTGGTCGTCGGCCAGCTCGTCGGCGATCACCTCGGCGAGTGCCCGGGCGGCCGCGAGCTTCATGCCCTCGGTGACCCGGCTGGCGCGGACGTCCAGCGCACCGCGGAACAGACCCGGGAAGGCCAGCACGTTGTTGATCTGGTTCGGGTAGTCGCTGCGGCCGGTCGCCACGATCCGGGCGTACTTGTGCGCGATCTCGGGGTCGATCTCCGGGTCCGGGTTGGCCATCGCGAAGACGATCGCCTCCGGCGCCATCGTGGCGACGGCCTCCTCGGGCACCTTGCCCGCGGAGAGGCCGAGGTAGACGTCCGCCCCGGCGAGTGCCTCGTTGATCGAGCCGCGCAGGCCGGCCTTGTTCGTCTCGGCGGCGAGGGCGGCCTTGACCGTCGTCAGGCCGTCCCGACCGGGGTAGATCATGCCGCGACTGTCGCCGACGGCGATGTCACCGATGCCGGCGGCGAGCAGGATGCGGGTGACGGCCACACCGGCGGCGCCGGCGCCCGACACGACGGCCCGCAGGTCGCCGAGGGTCCGCCCGGTCAGCCGGGCGGCGTTCTCCAGCGCGGCGAGCGCGACGATCGCGGTGCCATGCTGGTCGTCGTGGAAGACGGGGATGTCGACGCGGTCCTGGAGCATCGACTCGATCGCGAAGCACCGGGGGGCCGAGATGTCCTCGAGGTTGACGCCACCGAAGCCCGGGGCGAGGCGGGCGACCGTGTCGACGATCTCCTCGACGTCGGTGCAGTCGAGGCAGATCGGCACGGCGTCGACCCCGCCGAAGTGCTTGAAGAGGGCGGCCTTGCCCTCCATGACCGGCAGGGCGGCCGCGGGGCCGATGTCACCGAGGCCCAGGACGGCCGTTCCGTCGGTCACCACGATCACGGTGTTGGAACGCCAGGTGTACTCGTCGGCCAGGGCCGGCGTCTCGGCGATCGCCGTGCACACCCGGGCCACGCCGGGGGTGTAGGCGAGCGAGAGGTCCTCGCGGTTGTTCAGAGGTGCGGTCAGCCCGATCCCGATCTTCCCGCCCCGGTGCAGCGCGAAGGCGGGGTCGTCGTCGGACGGGCGCGGGCTCGGCCCGTCGAACCCCGGCGACGTCACCGGTGCCGCGGGCGAGACGGGCCCATCGGTCGGGGCCGCGAGGGACGAGTCGAGGGTCGTGTGGTCTGTGGTTGCGGTCACGAAAGGGGCTCCTCGGACAAGCCACGGCGGTTCCGTCCGGCGAACGGTGTCACTGACCGGACGTGGCTGGACGTTCCCGGGGCCCCGGCGAAGATCGGGCGTTCGCGGGGCGGCGGGCACTGCTGCGCCACCTCGACGTGTGAGGTGGCTGGACTGCCACATGCCTGCGACGGGGGTGGCCCGACGCTGCTTCCAATATGGCACGCGCGAGGCTCCGGGCCTCCCGGTCCGGTTCACCGGCGGCCAACCCGGGATGACATCCGCGTGAAACATGCGTGCGTCGCCCGGGCGCCGTGACGTAGCTGAACTGTGACGTAATGGCACTTGTCGGGCTCCCCGGGATGAGTCCAACCTCCGCCGCTCACAACCGTCTGTCGCCTCGTGTTTCCCTACCTGTCGCCCATCCGACTCCGACGGGCGGTGCCGCCGGAGTCCGCACCGCCAGGTCCGGCACACCCGGCCGCCTGCCAGGCCCACCTGAGGGCCGGGGCACGGCGGGAGCCAGGGCACACGACGGCCGGCCGCCGCACGTCCTCGCGCCGGCCACCCTACCGATCAGCCGATCAGCTCCCCGGCCGCGCCCGCCAGCCGACGCGGGCCGGCGCCGGTCCGCTCCCGGGGACCCGCTGGAAGGCCGCCACCGGAGCTGCCGTTGCGTTTCTGGAAACGACCTGAAACCGGCCCGCATCGTCCGACCCGGGTGCGGAATCCACCGCGTTTCAAGCCGGTTTCCACACAGGCGCGACGGCAATGATCTCGTGCCTCGCGACACATCCACGACCGATAAAGCGTGAGACGATTCACTCGAAACGCGAGCGTTGTTCGTCCGTGGACCTGCGGAGTGCGACAGGCGACACGCGGGGGTTTCGAACACGGCTCGAGCCGGCCCGCGATCACCATCCGCCGACCGTCATCTCACAGAGCGGAAGCCCCGCGTGTCAGGCTGATCCTGATGTCAACCAGTCGAAGCGGGACGTCCACCGACGGCACACGGCAGGCGACGAGGCTGACCGGGAATCGCCGCGCCCAACCTAGTAGCGTGCGTTGTCGTGGAGGTAACCGAGCTGCCGATCGCCGATGCCTGGTTGTTCACCCCTCGCCAGCACTCCGACCCGCGCGGAACATTCCTCGAATGGTTCCGCGTCGACGCGCTGGAATCGGTGACCGGGCACCGGCTTGAACTCGCCCAGGCGAACGCCAGTGTCAGCCGGGCGGGAACGCTGCGCGGCGTGCACTACGCCCAGGTGCCGCCCAGCCAGGCAAAGTACGTCACCTGTGTCAGCGGCCGCGTGCTGGACTGTGTCGTCGACATCCGGGTCGGTTCGCCGACCTTCGGGTCGCATGCGGCCGTCCTGCTCGACGACGTCGACCGGCGGGGCCTCTATGTCTCCGAGGGGCTCGGGCATGCCTTCATGGCGTTGACGGACGGCGCCGCGATCACCTATCTGTGCTCCACGCCGTACACGCCGGAGCGCGAGTTCGGGATCAACCCGCTCGATCCCGACCTGGCCCTGCCGTGGCCGGCCGAGCTGACCCCGCTGCTGTCGGAGAAGGACACCGCCGCGCCGACACTGAGCCAGGCCGCGGCGGCGGGCCTGCTCCCCACCTACGCCGACTGCCGGGCGTTCTACGACTCGCTGCGGCCGCTGAGCACCGGCGCGAGCCGCGGCTGACCCGCCGCCCGCCCGGGCGGCTCACGCCCGGGGTGGCCGGCTGCGGCGCAGTGCACGCGGGCGCGGCCAGTACCGCGCCACGACCCGACCGAGGACGTCGCCGGCCGGGATCATCCCGAACGTCGCGCTGTCGGTGCCGGTGCGCACGTTGTCCGAGCGCAGCCACCAGGATCCGTCCGGGTCGGTGAACTCGGCCCGTTTGACCCCCAGCCCGCGCTCGGGCAGCCGCGCCACCACCACGTCACCCGGTCTGGGTGACGCGCCCCACAGCACGAGGCATGTGTCGCCGTCGTTCAGGGTTGGTTGCATCGACTCGCCGCGGACAGCGACCGCCCGCACGGAAACACGTGGCCTCACGGGGGTAGGTTGCCAGAAGGCGGGAAACTGGTCCGCGGACTCCTACTCGCGATCCACGTCCCGCGATCGCAACCACCCAGGGCCGACCCGCCCGGCGCGGACGCGGCCGCCCCTGGGCGACAGACCCGAGGCGATACAGAGAGGACGGCGGCATGAGCCTGCTGCATCCCGCGATCAGCGTCAGTGCCCACTGTGACCTGCCCTGCGGCGTCTACGACCCGGCCCAGGCGAAGGTCGAGGCCCAGTCGGTCAAGGCCATCCAGGAGAAGTACCAGGCCAACACGGACCCGGAGTTCCGGGCCCGGGCGCTCGTCATCAAGGAGGAGCGCGCCGAGCTGGTCAAGCACCACCTCTGGGTGCTCTGGACCGACTACTTCAAGCCGAACCACCTCGAGAAGTACCCCCAGCTGCATGACCTGTTCTGGCAGGCCACCAAGGCAGCCGGCGCGGCCGGCGCCAAGGGCTCGGTCGACCCGACACAGGGCCAGAAGCTCCTGGACCTGATCGACGAGATCTCCACGATCTTCTGGGAGACGAAGGCCGCCGCCTGAGACTCGGGCGACAGGTAGGGCCGGGCGTTCCCCCGGGTGGCCGAGTGCCATCCCGGCGGGGGCGCCCGGTTTTGTGTGTGGGTCGGGTGTCCCGTCGGCCGGTGGGGCGAGCGCCTGTGATCCCGTCCACCGGGGATCTAAATGATCACATCCCGGGAGCGGACATGATCAGACCTGCCCGGCACGGGGACGTCGAAGCCGTCCTCGCCCTGGTCCGCGGCCTCGCCGCCTACGAGCGCGAGCCGGACGCGGTCGCGATGACCGCCGACGACCTCACCATGGCCCTGTTCGGCGACCCACCCGCGGCGCACTGCCTGGTGGCGGGGTCGCCGAACCCGGCCGGCGACGTGGCCGACGTTGTGGGCTTCGCGATGTGGCACCCGACCTTCTCCACCTGGACGGGGAAAAGCGGGATGTACCTGATCGACCTGTTCGTCCGGCCCGAGCACCGCCGCGCCGGGCACGGCCGGGAGCTGCTGACCGAGCTCGCCCGGATCTGCGGGCGGCGCGGCTACCTGCGGCTGGAATGGGCCGTCCTGGACTGGAACACCCCCGCGCACGCCTTCTACCGGTCGGTGGGGGCGGCACCCACCTCGGAGTGGACCACCTGGCGGCTGGACGCCCGCGCGATCGACACGCTGGCAGGCCCCCGCCCACATCACGACAGCGTTACCTGACGTGCGCCTTCCCGGCTGAAACCGTGCCCTGAAGGTCACTGTCACCTGACCTCCGCACCGGCACCCCGGCCGCCCGCGGCCACCTGGTCGGCCGTGCCCGGCGCCGAGAACACCCAGGTGGCCGGGCAGGAAGCGGCCATCCGCGACCAGTCGGGCCTTCGGCGCCCTCTTCTGATCACCCGACCTGCGATACCCCAGGCGGGCTGGGTACGGTGGTGAACGACGGGGCCCACGCGAGTCGGACCTCCTCGGCAGGGCCATCATCGGAGTAACGCCCCGATGGATCGGGCAGGCGCCGGCACCGGAGTGTCGTCCGGAAACGGACGCAACACCACGGGTCGCGGGAAACCCGCCTCGCAGCGCCGGCGACCGCAAGACACCGGCAACAGCAAGGCACCGATCACGGGACGGAACCCGAGCCAGACCCAGCCAGATCGAGATCCACGAACGAGCGACACCCGGTGGCGGAAACACCCGACACAAAGGCACGAAGACCGACATCATCGACGAGGACCTTCCTCGCACGACCCGGGCTCTTGGGGGTAGGAACGTGAATCCGACGCCTTCGACCGGCGGCGCGGAGAACTCCGGCGGCACCTCGGGCGAGGCCACCCACGGCGGCGGCCCGCACGACGTCGTCCAGCTCACCCTGCCCGCCGCGAGCGCCTATCTGACCGTCCTGCGGACGGCCACCGCGTCGCTCGCGGCCCGGCTGGACTTCACCCTCGACGACATCGAGGATCTCCGGATCGCGGTGGACGAGGCGTGCGCGCTGCTGCTCGTCTCCGCCGTTCCCGGCTCGTCGCTGGAATGCAGGTTCGCCCTCGAGCCCGGCGTCATGAAAGTCCTGGTAACCGTCGAGAGCCTCGACGGCGAGCCGCCCTCCACCGAGACGTTCGCCTGGACGGTGCTGACCGCGCTGGCCGGCGACGTCTCCAGCTCGACCGGTCCGGGCTCCCGGGTAAGCATCGCCCTCCAGAAGCGCCGCGGTGTCCGGGCCGACCTGGGTGAGCCCCCGGCCGGGCACGTCCGCGGCTCCGGCGCGGCCTCCACAGCGGCCCTCGGCGACACGGTAGGCACGTCGTGACTTCAGCCGGCAGAACACCCACCACCCCTCGTACGGTCCCCACGAACCGCGCGGGCGACCCGGTCGCGGCACTCAGCCAGCGCGGTGCCGGCGACATCACCAGCGCTGACATCGCCAGCGCTGACACCGCCGGCCCCGACGTCGGCGGGATCACCGGGACGGCGCACGAGGCCGACGGCCTGGCCGAACGCGGATCCGGGCCTGGCGCCGAGCACGGTGGTCCGCCGCCCGCCTCGGCCGTGGGCGAGCAGGCCCAGCCCGACGAGGCCGTCGACGCCGCCGGTGCGGGCTCCCGCTCCGGCGCGTCCGGGCACGGCGCCGGGTCGCCGGATCGGATCCGGGCCCGCGCGCTGTTCGTCCGGCTGGTGTCGCTGCCCGAGGGAGATCCGGAACGGGCCGCCCTGCGCGACCAGCTCGTCCGCATGCACCTTCCCCTCGTCGAGTACCTCGCCCGGCGGTTCCGAAACCGCGGCGAGCCGCTCGACGATCTGGTGCAGGTCGCGACCATCGGGCTGATCAAGTCCGTCGACCGGTTCGACCCGGAGCGCGGGGTCGAGTTCTCGACCTACGCGACCCCGACCATCGTCGGGGAGATCAAGCGGCACTTCCGCGACAAGGGCTGGGCGATCCGGGTGCCCCGTCGGCTCCAGGAGCTCAAGCTCTCGCTGACGAAGGCGACCTCCGAGCTGTCCCAGTCGCTGGGCCGCTCGCCGACGGTCAGCGAGATCGCCCGTCACCTGGAGATGAGCGAGGAAGAGGTCCTCGAGGGCCTCGAGTCGGCGAACGCCTACTCGGCCGTCTCGCTGGACGCGCCCGACTCCGGGGACGACGAGGCTCCGGCCGTCGCCGACACCCTGGGGGTGCAGGACGAGTCGCTGGAGGGCGTGGAGTACCGCGAGTCCCTCAAGCCGCTGTTGGAGAAGCTTCCCCCGCGGGAGAAGCGCATCCTGCTGCTCCGCTTCTTCGGCAACATGACCCAGTCGCAGATCGCGAACGAGCTCGGCATCTCGCAGATGCACGTGTCCCGGCTGTTGGCCCGCACACTGGCCCAGCTCCGCCGCGGGCTACTGGAAGACGGCTGAGCCGACCAGCATTCGGTACGCCCCGGGGCCGCACCCCCGCCCCTGGCCCGGCCAACCGCCCGGCCTGAGCCTGACTGCTCACCAGCAGCAGCCCGTCCAGCACCTGTCTGTCCAGCAACGCCTGTCCAGCAACGCCTGTCCAGCAACGCCTGTCCTGTTCGCTGCCCGTCCGACCCGCGCTCGGCGCGGGTGCCGCACGGCACAGCCTGCCGGCGAACCGACCCCTGGGCCCGGGTCGGTTCAGCTCCTCACCCGGCCGCCCAGCCCGCCACGATCAAGCGTCGCCATCTTCGGCCGGCCTGGCGTACCCGCCGCCGAAGCCCAGGGACACGATGATCGCGAGCGGAACTACCACCAGCGGCACACCATAGCCGTACAGACCACCCTGCAACAGGCCCCAGGCAACGGGGAGACACAGAACCTGTGTCACCAGCGCAGGCGACCGGAAACCGGACCGGCCGCGCAGGACCCCCCAGGTCACCAGGCCCAGGCAGGCCGCGCCCACCAGAGCGAGCACACCACCGGTCTCCGCCCGGCCGACGTCCTCGATGTCGGAACCGAAGCCCCGGACAACCAGCAGCGCGCCCAGGCCCGCGAGCACCGCCGTCTCAACGCCGAGCAGCACGCCAGCGGCAAGCAGCGGACGCGGTACGACCCGCGCGCTCGGTGCCGGAGCAGGGCCGGACGCCCCGACGGGGCCGCGGTTGGTACCCATCCGCCGAGATTACGTCCCGTTCGCCACGACGGCGCTGGGGACCACGCCGCGAGGCCCACGCCACGGCGCGGGATCCGCACGGACGGTGTGAGAGTTTTCCCAGCCGACGCCCGGAATGGTTGCGCAGGCTACCGTATTGGCATGCGCGGGCTGCTGGTCGTCAATCCGGTCGCGACCACCACTACCGAGCGGGTCCGCGACGTGCTCGCCACCGCTCTCGCCGCGGACGTCGCCCTGGAGACGGTGGTCACCAAGGGGCGCGGCCACGGGCTGGAGCTGGGTGCCCGGGCCCGCGAGCTCGGCATCGACGTGGTGATCGTCCTCGGTGGCGACGGCACCGTGAACGAGATCGTCAACGGCCTGGTCGAGAGCGGCCCGGCGGGCGAGGGCCCGGCACTCGCCGTCGTCCCGGGCGGGAGCACGAACGTCTTCGCCCGAGCGCTCGGGTACTCGGCGTCGCCGGTGGAGGCCACCGGGGAGCTGCTTGCCGCGCTGCGCGAGGGCCGCTCCCGGCAGGTGAGCGTGGGCCGGGCCCGGTACGGCGACCAGACCCGCTACTTCACCTTCTGCCTCGGCATGGGTCTCGACGCCGATGTGGTCGCCGCGGTCGAGCGTCGCCGTGACAAGGGACGTCGCAGCACCGCCGGGCTCTTCCTGCGCTGCGCGACCGCCGAGCTCGTCCGCCGGGTCGGGCGCTCCGGCCCGGCGATCAGCATCACCGCGGCGGGCGGCATCCTGGGTGGGGTGGCCACCGGGCGCGCGGCGCCCGACGGCGACGCGCCCGACGGCGACGCGGCTGACGGCGACGCGCGGGACACCGAGGCCGGCGGGGCGGCCGGCACCGGGGAGACCGGCGGGGCGGCTGTCGACCACTCCGAGCCCGGGGCGCAGGGCCGTGAGCCCGTCGAGGTGTCGCTCGCGATCGTCTGCAACACCCGGCCCTGGACCTACCTGAACAACCGGCCGGTCGCCGCCTGCCCGGAGGCCTCCTTCGACACCGGCCTCGACCTGGTGGGGCTGCGCCGCGCCAGGCTGTCGAGCGTGCTGCGGACGGGGCTCCAGATGCTGGGCGACGAGCCGACCCCCCGGGGGCGCAACGTCGTCACGCTGCACGACGCGGCGGCGGTGACCCTGCGGGCCGATCAGCCGGTCGCGGTGCAGATGGACGGCGAGGTCCTGGGGAACTTCGAGCTGGTGGAGCTCACCGACCACCCGCGGGCACTGCGCGTCATCGCCTAGCCCGACCGAATCGCCCGAGGCTCCTGAGCGTCGTCACCTGAGCCGGGACCGAGTCGACTGAAGCTCCTGAGCCGACTGAGAGCGCTCGCTCAGGGGCGCCGCAGCGCCTGGCCGACGCCCACGGGGTCGTCACAGATCACGCCGTCCACACCGGCGTCGCGCAGCTCGATCGCCGTCGCCGGGTCGGTGACCGTCCAGGTGACGAGGCGGAGGCCGGCCCGCCGCGCGCGCGGGACCGCGTCGGTCACGCCCAGCACGGCGGACACGTGCGCGTGCAGCTCCGTGTGGCCCGCCGAGCGGGCGTAGGCGACCCCGCCGCTCACCGACATCCGCGGCATCGTGAGGAACGCGGTCGCGACGCCGAGCCCGGCGTCGCGGATCGCCTCGATCGCGAACCAGTCGAAGGACGAGACTGTGATTCCCGACACAGATCGGCTTGCCGGCGCCGGGTTCCCGGTGGAGCTCGGCCCACTCGATTCGCCGGCCGGCCCACTCGATTCGCCGGCCGGCCCACTCGATTCGCCGGCCGGCCCACCCGCCGAGCCGGTCGCGGAAAGCGCTCCGTTCGAGGGAAGCGCTCCGTTCGCGAATGGCGTACCGGGGCCGGGCGGCGCACCGGCGGCCAGCTGGGCGAGCTGTGGGTCGACGTCGGATGGCGCACCAGGGGCCGGCGCTGTCGCCTGATCGAGGTGCGCGCCGGTGACGGAGGAGCCCGGCAGCCCGCGAGCCCGCAGCAGCTCGATGAGCGCGCGGGCCGTCCGCTCGCGTGGAGCGTCGAAATCCGGCTGGCCCGGCTGGTTCTTGATCTCCAGGATGAGGCGGCCACGGCCGTCCCAGACGTCGAGCATCTCGGTCAGCAGTGGGATGCCACGGCTGGCGAGCTCACTGGTCGACCGGCGGATGACGGCCCGACCGCCCAACCGCGGCAGCCGCGCGTCGTGCACACACACCAGGTCGCCGTCGGCGCTGCGGCGCACGTCGAGCTCGACGCCGTCCGCACCTGCCCGTAACGCGGCGTCTACCGCCTCGAGCGTGTTCTCCGGACCGGGTGTCCGGCTTCCACGATGGCCCAGAACCTCCATCGCCCCATCCTGCGCGGTCCGTTCCATGCGGTCACGCCGCGTGGAGAGTGGATCGGTCGGGTGTTCCGCGACTCACCTGCCGTCGGTTACCTGCGGTCAGTTCACGTGCTGGTCGTATGCCCCGCCGTCAGCGCGGTTGCCTGCGTGGTCCTCAGTGCTACGCCGGCCGACCGCGCCACTCCACACGGCGACAGCCAGATCGACACCAAGAGGGCAGCCTAGCACGAGATGACTAACCGGCATCACCCGACAGGCCAACATCGTTTGACCCTGCGGGGCGAGCCGACCCATCGTTACGCCACAACGATTCAACATGATCCGAAGGGCCTCGAAGTACTACAAACCACGGGATCCACTCGTGATGACCACCGGCCGACGTAGGGCAGGGTGATCCTTGGTCCGCTTGTGTCCCCGTCGGACAGGTGGCGGCCAGACCGGGCGTGACGGACCATGCAGGTTCTTGCGCCCCTGCCCGTTCCGGTGGGAGGGTGGCGAATGTCCGAGGTGGATGCACGTGCAGTTGGGTCCGCACACATGCACTCGCACAAGCCCCGGTCGCCGCGACCCGATCAGACATCCGGAATTTTCTTCTGGGACGCGACGCAACCAAGGCGGCTCACCGAGCGTCTGATGTGCAGTGTGACCCGAGACGAGAGAGGGAGTAGTACGCATGGACTGGCGCCACAGAGCGCTCTGCCGTGAAGAGGACCCCGAGCTCTTCTTCCCGATCGGTACGACCGGTCCGGCAGAACGCCAGGTCGAAGAGGCGAAGGCCGTCTGCAGGCGGTGCGCAGTCACTAGTGACTGCCTCAACTGGGCACTGGACACCGGGCAGGATTCCGGCGTCTGGGGCGGGTTGAGCGAGGATGAACGTCGGACGCTCAAGCGCCAGGTGCGGCTGAGAGTCCGGACCGCCTGAGTCCGGACCACCCAAGCCCGGGGCGCCCCACACTGGGCGCGATCGAGCCGGTCGGCATCAGGACCGATCAGGCCTACCTGAGGTAGGCCGCACACAACCGAACAATGATCGTGAACCGCCTGTCCGCGTACGGACGGACCGGATGTCCACTGCGGAGCCACGCAGTGGTCCGTTCCCATCCGCTCGCGGGTCGATCGACGCATGCCCGAGGCGAGATTCACGATACGCATCACCATCGGCCGCTCTGTCCGCTGGTCCGGCGCACACCCCTGCGCGGACCCGGACGGAGCGGCCGAAAAATCTTTCGGGTCGGCATCCCCTTCGGGGTACTCGGCCTCCCCGCCGGCACCATCGGCGGCGCCCGATGCGCCACGACCGCCCTGCGGCGACGACACGACCGCCGTACGCGGGTCGTGAACAGAGGACACATTGGCCTGCATACCCGCGCCAGCGAGGCCCAAACACACAACTTCAAGAAAGTGGGATCGACAGGAGCGCCTCGGTCCCTCGTGCCGGACCGGCCTGCAGCCGGATGGTCCCGCGCATCTCGCCCAGCACCAGCTGACGGACGATCTGCAGCCCGAGTCGGGGTGAGTGCTCGAGCTGGAAGTCGTCCGGCAGGCCGGCGCCGTCGTCGGCGACCACGACGTCGAGGCGGTCCTCGGCGCGCCGCACGCGGAGCTCGATCGCTCCCGACGATCCATCGAACGCATGTTCGACAGCATTCTGCAGAAGTTCCGAGAGCACAAGGGCCAACGGCGTGGCGAGTTCGCCCGAAAGCCGGCCGAACGACCCGATCCGCCTGGTCGTCGCGCGGGTCCCGGTCGACGCGAGGTCGACGGTCACCGAGGTGATCTGGTCGGCGATCTCGTCGAACGGGACGGACTCCCCCAGCGTCTGGGAGAGCGTCTCGTGGACGACGGCGATCGAGGTCACCCGGCGCACCGACTCGCGCAGCGCGTCGCGGGCCTCGTCCGCCTTCGTCCGGCGCATCTGCAGGCGCAGCAGCGCCGCCACGGTCTGCAGGTTGTTCTTGACCCGGTGGTGGATCTCCCGGATCGTCGCGTCCTTGCTCAGCAGCTGGGCCTCCCGGCGCCGCAGCTCCGAGACGTCGCGGACGAGGACCAGCACCTCGCGGATCGCGCCGGGGAAGAGCGGGATGGCCCGCAGCAGCACGACCGTGCTGCCCACCTCGATCTCGACCTCGACCGGCCGGCGCCGGCTGATCGCGTGCCAGACCGCGGGTGTCGTGGCCGGCAGGTTGAGCGCGCGGTGCACGGTGCGCAGGTCCTCACCGGTGACGTTCCCGGTGTGGCCGAGCCGGCGGTACGCCGACAGCGCGTTCGGGCTGGCGAAGATCACCTTGCCGGCGCCGTCGAGGCGCATCATGCCGTCACCGACCCGCGGCGCCTCGGGCAGCTCGGCGGAGCTGCCCCGGAACGGGAACGCACCCTCGGCGATCATCAGGGCCAGGTTGTTCGCGCCCTGCAGGTAGGCGGACTCCAGCGCGCTCGGCGTCCGGGTCGTCGCGAGGTTGGTGTCCCGGGCCAGGACGGCGATCACCCGGTCGCCGTGGCGCACCGGGATCGCCTCGGTGCGCACCGGCACCCCGCCGTCCCACTCAGGCTCACCCTCCCGCGCGATCCGGTGCTCGCGCCAGGCGTTCTGCACGACCCACCGGTTGATGACGACGCTGCCGACCTCGTCGTTGTGATACGCGGTGGGTCCGGTCGTGGGACGTACCTGCGCGACGACCTGGAACTCCATGCCGCCGGCGTGCCCCGCCCGCACCGAGCCGGACCGCACCGGGACAAGCAGCAGCAGGTCCGCGAAGGACAGATCGGCGAGCAGGGCCCAGTCCGCGACGAGCGCATGGAGATGGTCGATGTCGTCGCCGCTGAGATCGGTGCTCGCTCGCAGGGCGTCGGCGAGGGTTCCCACGGGACGCAGACTGCCAGACGCCGTGGTGGGCGTGCCGGGCGGCCGGGCCGGAATGCGCCGTACGCTCGCCGACGTGACGCCCGACAGCACCATCACCACCCCATCCGCGACCTCGGCCGACGCATCGGACGGCGTCCCGGCCAGCCCCGCCGGCACCGTGCCCGGCCCCGCGGGCGGCGCGACCAGCCACGCGAACAGCCCCGCCGCCAGCCCCGCCCCGCTCGGCTGGCTGGGCGAGGCGGCCCGGCTGCGGGCCGAGGCCGGGCTGCACCGCGTGCTGCGCCCCCGGGCGCCCCGCGCCGAGCGCGGGCCCACGGGCGCGCCGGCGCTGCCCGCACACGGCTCGCTGCAGCCGTGGACCGACGGTGATCTCCTGCTCGACCTCGCCGGCAACGACTACCTCGGGCTGGCTCGCCATCCGGAGGTGGTCGAGGGCGGCATCGCCGCGCTGCGCGCGTTCGGCGCCGGGTCCACCGGCAGCCGGCTGGTCAGCGGCACCACGACGCTGCACGGGGAGCTCGAGTCCGCGCTCGCCGAGCACCTCGGCTTCGGCTCCGCGCTCGTCTTCTCCTCGGGCTACGCCGCCAACCTGGCGATGCTGACCGTCCTCACCGGGCCTGGTGACCTGGTGCTCTCCGACGAGCGCAACCACGCCTCACTGGTCGACGCCTGCCGGCTGTCCCGCGCGGACGTCCTGGTCACGCCACATTCGGACGTCGATGCGGTCGACGAGGCGCTGGCCACACGTTCCTGGCGGCGCGCGTTCGTCCTCACCGACTCGATCTTCTCCGCGGACGGCGATCTCGCCCCGCTGGCCGCCCTGCACGCGGTCGCCCGGCGACACGGCGCCGTCCTGCTCGTCGACGAGGCGCACGGGCTCGGCGTCGTGGGCCCGGGCGGGCGCGGGGCGCTCGCCGCGGCCGGGCTGGCCGGCGAGCCGGACGTGATCGCCACCGTGACCCTCTCCAAGTCGCTGGGCAGCCAGGGCGGTGCCGTCCTCGGGCCGGCCGCGCTGCGCGACCACCTGATCGACACCGCCCGGACGTTCATCTTCGACACGGGGCTGGCGCCGGCGTGCGCGGGCTCCGCACTGGCGGCGCTGCGGCTGCTCACCCGACACCCGGACCTGCCGGAGCGGGTCCAGCGGCGGGCGCGGGAGATCGCCGCCGCGACCGGGGCCCCGGAGCCGGCCGGCGCGGTGGTGTCGGTGGTGCTCGGCGATCCCGAGCGGGCCGTCTCGGTGGCCGCGGCCTGCCGCGACGCCGGGGTCGCCGTCGGCTGCTTCCGGCCCCCGACGGTCCCCGCCGGGACGAGCCGGCTGCGGGTGGCGGCCCGCGCCGACCTCACCGAGGCCGATGTGAGCCGCGCGGTCGGCGTGATCACCGACGCCATCGGCCGGTTCCCCGCGCCGTGAGCGTGCTCATCGTCACCGGCACCGGGACGGAGGTCGGCAAGACCGTGGTGACCGCCGCCCTCGCCGCCCTCGCCGCGGACAGGGGGACGGCGGTCGCCGTGGTCAAGCCGGCGCAGACCGGCGTCCGGGCCGGCGAGCTGGGCGACGTCGACCTCGTCCGGGACCTCTCCGGGGTCGACGACGTGCACGAGCTCAGCCGGTACGCCGACCCGCTGGCGCCGGTGAGCGCCGCGCGGCGGGCCGGCCTGCCCACGCCCGACCTCGGCACGGTGGCGGTGGCGGTGCGGCGGCTGCAGGCCGACCGCGGGCTGGTCCTCGTCGAGGGCGCCGGCGGTCTGCTCGTCCGGTACGACCACGACGGCTCCACCCTCGCCGACCTGGCCCGGACGCTGGCGGCACCGGTTCTCGTGGTCACGACCGCCGGGCTCGGCACGCTGAACGCGACGGCGCTCACCCTGGAGGTCATGGCCAACCGCGGGCTCGACCTGGCGGGCATCGTCGTGGGCTCCTGGCCGGCCGAGCCCGACCTGGCCGCGCGCAGCAACATCGTCGACCTCGAGCTGCTCGCCGCGCGGCCGCTGGCCGGGGCGGTGCCGGCCGGGGCCGGGCTGCTCGGCACCGGGCAGTTCCTGCAGATCGCGCGATCCTCGCTCGAACCGGCCCTCGGCGGCGCATTCAACGCCGCGGAGTTCCGACGCCGGTACGCCGTGTGACGACCCCGGCCGGACTCACGTCACAACACGGGCACGAGTCACGAGGATGACTGAACAATGGTCTCGGCGCGGATCGACCGGCCCCGGCCGGCCACAACCCCCGCCACCCGACCGCTGATACGAGAAGACGGACGTCCAGCCCGACCGCTGGCCGCGAGCCACGCCGCCGGCACGACCTCCTGATGGAGATCACCTGTGACCGCACCTGTGACCACGCCCGCGACCGCGGAAGCGTCCCCGACCGTCGAGACCACCAACGTCACCGAGGCACCCCGACCCGTCGACGACGACATTCTCGCCCGTGCCCGCCGGCAGGTGCTCGACGAGGGGCGCGGCCTCGACGAACAGGACGTGCTCGCGGTCCTCCAGCTGCCGGACGAGGCACTGGGCGACCTGCTCGCGCTCGCCCACGAGGTGCGGCTGCGCTGGTGCGGGCCGGAGGTCGAGGTCGAGGGCATCATCAGCCTCAAGACCGGCGGCTGCCCCGAGGACTGCCACTTCTGCTCCCAGTCCGGCCGCTTCGACTCCCCCGTGCGCTCCGCCTGGCTGGACGTCCCGTCCCTGGTCGAGGCGGCGAAGGCGACGGCGGCCACCGGCGCCACCGAGTTCTGCATCGTCGCCGCGGTCCGCGGCCCCGACCAGCGGCTGATGGAGCAGATCCGCGAGGGCGTGGCGGCGATCCGGGCGGCCGTCGACATCAACGTCGCCTGCTCGCTCGGCATGCTCACCCAGGAGCAGGTGGACGAGCTCGCCGGCCTGGGCGTGCACCGCTACAACCACAACCTGGAGACGGCGCGCTCGCACTTCCCGAAGGTGGTCACCACCCACAGCTGGGAGGAGCGCTGGGAGACCTGCGAGCTCGTCCGCGCCGCCGGGATGGAGCTGTGCTGCGGCGCGATCATCGGTGTGGGCGAGTCCCTCGAACAGCGCGCCGAGCTGGCCGCCCAGCTCGCCGCTCTGGAGCCGGACGAGGTGCCGCTGAACTTCCTCAACCCGCGACCCGGCACCCCGTTCGGTGACCTGCCCGCGGTGGACTCACGCGAGGCCCTGCGCACCATCGCCGCGTTCCGGCTGGCGCTGCCCCGCACGATCCTGCGCTACGCCGGCGGGCGCGAGATCACGCTGGGCGACCTGGATGTCCAGGGAATGCTCGGCGGCATCAACGCGGTGATCGTCGGGAACTACCTGACCACGCTCGGCAAGAATCCGGAGAGCGACCTGGCCATGCTCACCGAGCTGCGGATGCCGATCAAGTCCCTGCAGGCCACGCTCTGAGCAAGTGAGTCCGGACCTTCCGTCACCCTAATGTTGATCTATCATCGGGGGTTCGTGTCCGGTTCGGGTGTTCCGCGGAGCACCGCGGTCGACCGTGGTTCGTGGTGATCACGGCTCGCGGGAGTTCGGGTGTTCCGCGGAGCACCGCGGTCGACCGTGGTTCGTGGTGACCACGGCACGGCCAGCCGTCATTTATCGGACAAAACCCCTACACGTCGGGGTGGCCTGCTCGCCGTTTGACATCCTTCTCGCCCTCCCAGAGCGAACGTCGCAGGGCGTGCCGTCTGAAACGGCGAGAAAGAAACCAAACGGCGAGTAGCCGAGCGCGCGGAAGCGAACCGGAGCCTGGACGGTCGGCACCGAGGGCGAAACTGTCGGACTACTCGTCCAGACCACGAGCCCCGCCACCGACCCAGGGCCGGGTAGCGGGACGAGCCCGGCCCCGCGGCCAATGCTGGGAAGCGGCCACGGGTCAGGCCGACACCGACGTCCCGTGCTCGGCGCAGCGCGCGCTCCAGCCCAGCGGGGTCACCTGGACGACGAGGCGACGCCGACAGGACGAGCAGTACCGCGGTGGTTCCAGCGCGCGCGCCCGCGCGCAGACGTCATGACTGCCAATGCTCGCGAGCTGGCCACACCGGTCGCAGAACGAGGCCTCCATGACAGAGCAGCCTAGGGCACCCGGCCCGCGACCGGCGGCGGGAAGTCCGCGCCGTCACGTCACCACCGGTGGCCTGCCGGGCGGCTGCCTGCCGGGCCGTCGCGGGCCACCGGCGGCAGCATGTCACCCGCGCAGCATGTCACCGGTGACCGGTCAGGAGTCGACGACGGCGATCAGGTCCCCATCCTGCACGACGTCGCCCTCGTTGACGGCGATGCTGGCGACGGTGCCGCCCTCCTCGCTGATCACCGGGATCTCCATCTTCATGGAGTCGAGGATTACCAGGGCGTCACCCGCCGCGACCGAGTCGCCGACACCGACGACGACCTTCCAGACGTTGGCGACCATCTCGGCACGGACTTCCTCGGACATCGGAATCCCTTCTCCACGTCGACCGCTCTCCCGGTCGACCGCGCTGCGGCGCCGGCTGATGTGAGCGTAGTAGCCGCCGGGTCGGCGCAGGATCGCAATCGACCCGACGCGCCATCCGGACGACCCGCGGCGGGGCCGCGCCCGGCTGGGAGGACGACCCCACACCCCCGGGCCATGCCGGTGCGCGGCGCCGGATCGGGCGCCCACGCGGGCACGGGCCGCGACCTCGTCGTCGGCGCCGTCGTCGGCGCCGCTGCGTCCCGGGCCCGTCGCGGAAGGGTCACACCGGCGGGCGGTGCTGCGCGATCGAGCGGCGACCCTCCACACTTACGGATGTGCTCGTACTCCTCCTCCTGACCCTGTTGTGCGGGTTGGCCGTGGGGCTCGCGAGGGGCGGAACCCTCGACGCCCTCAGTCGCGTCCACGTCGCCAGGCCCTGGCTGTTCGTCGGCGTACTGGTCGTGCTGGCCGTCGGCAGGCTCGTCGGAGCACTGCACAGCCCGGCCTGGATCCTCGCGTCAGCCGGTCTGGTGGTCTTCGCCGTGGCCAACCGGCGGCTCCCCGGCCTTCCGCTGCTGTGCGCCGGCGTGCTGCTCAACGCGCTCGTGATCAGCGCCAACAGCGGGGACATGCCGGTCTCGGCGTGGGCCGCCGACCGGGCCGGCGTATCGGTCCAGAGCATCCACGACTCGCACTTCCACACGGTGGCGGGAGGGGACACGTCGCTGCGCCTGATCAGTGACATCCTGCCGCTCCCGACGCCGGGCGCACCGGCCGTGGTGAGCCTCGGGGACGTCCTCATGGCCGCCGGCCTGGGCATGTTCGGCGCGGTGGCACCGGTGCGGGCACGGCGGACGTTGCAGGCCCGGCTCGCCGCCGGCCTCGCCCGACCCCGGCGGGCCGCTGGCGCACCGGACACCGACGGACACGACGCGGACGACAGCGACGGCGACGGGCCCGGCGACGACGAGGGACACCTCGACGACGAGCACCTCGAAGACGAGAGACCCCGCGTCGACGGGCACGGCAGAGACCACGAGGACGTCAGGGATCACGAGGGTGACGGGCTCGAGAGCGACGGGCGGGACGGGGACCGTGAGGACGACGGATACGTCCTGGACCAGGACCCGTCGGCCGAGGAGCCGCTCGCCGAGGGCCCGCCCGGCGACGAGCACACGGAGCGGGACGGCACGCCACGGCTCGTTCCCGCCATGACCGGGCCCGCGGACGACCCGGCCGGACCCGTGGGCGCCACGGCCGCGCCGGAGCGCCCCGGAGCGGGGGACGTGCCGCCCGGCCGCGAACCCGCCGACGATCATCCGGGCGGTGACGGGCCCCCGCCCGGCGACGGGACCAGGCTCGGCGGACGCGCCGGCGCGGGCCCGGACTCCGGCCCCACCAGCGGCCTCACCCGCCCCGTCGACAGCGGCCACGCCGCCGAGTAGGCCGACCAGCCGGGTCCGCCGCCGCTGCGCGGCAGCCGGCGGCTGGCAGTATGTGCCCAGAGCGACCATGTGCTCAGAGCGGCGGAGAGGAGTTCATGATGGCGAAGAAGAAGCGCAAGCGGCGCGCGCGGGCGAAGAGCAAGGCCAACCACGGCAAGCGCCCGAACACCTGACAGGTGGACCGGGTGGGACGCCCAGCGCTCCCACCCGGTCTCGTCAGCCGGTCACGCCGGCCGAGCCGGAGGCGGCGGCGTGGGCGCTGATCCGGGCCCGGATCCAGTCGACGGTCCGGGTGAGCCCGCCGTCCAGGTCCATCCGCGGCCGCCAGCCGATCTCCCGCTCCGCGAGGCCGACGTCCAGGCTGATGCGCTGCAGCTCGCCGGGGCGCGGCGGGGCGAACTGGGGCTCGTCCGGCACCCCGACCACCCGCGCGATGCGGCTGTGCAGGTCGAGAACGGTGGTCTCGGCGCCGGTCCCGATGTTGATCCGCAGGCCGTTGGCCGCCTGGGCCGGCACGCACCGGGCGAAGGCGTCGGCGACGTCCCCGACGAAGACGTAGTCCCGGCTGGTCGTCCCGTCACCGAAGATCTTGGTCGGGCGCCTCTCGAGCATGGCGGTGCCGAAGATGGCGACCACCCCGGCCTCGCCGTGCGGGTCCTGGCGGGGCCCGTAGACGTTCCCGAGCGCCAGCGCCGTCGTCGCGACACCGTAGGTCACCCGGTACACGTTGAGGTACAGCTCGCCGGCGGCCTTCCCGGCCGCGTACGGCGACTCGGGCGCGGGCGGCACGGACTCGTCGACGGGCAGCGCGGCCGGCGTGCCGTAGATCGACCCGCCGGACGAGGTGTGGATGACCTTCGCCACCCCGGCGGCCCGGGCCGCCTCCAGCAGGTTGATCGTGCCGAGAACGTTCAGCCGGGCGTCGAGCAGCGGGTCGGCGACGCTGATCCGGACGTCGATCTGCGCCGCGAGATGAGCCACCGCGTCGGGGCGGACCCGGGCGACGAAGTCACCGAGATCGGGCGACGTGATATCGCCCTTCTCGAACGAGAACCGGGCATCGGCCGCCGCCTGCGCGAGATTCTCCATGCGCCCGGACGACAGGTCGTCGATGCCCACGACCGAATGACCGTCAGCAAGCATCCGATCGACGACGGTGGAACCGATGAAACCGGCCGCGCCGGTGACGAGGATACGCACAGCAGGCAGCCTAACCGCCCGCCGCCGACCTCCCCGCACGAGCGGGGAGGCGCTCGCCTAGTCGGGGCGGAACTCGGTCGCGTCGGCGCCCGTGCGGGCCGCGCGCAGCCGGGCCAGCACGCTGAGCCGCAGCGAGTCCGGTGCCCGCTCCCCGCCGCACTTGCGCGCGACGAGCATTTTCACCTCGTGTTCGACCCCGAACTCCCGCAGGCACGGCGAGCACTCGTCGAGATGTGCCCGGATCAGGTGCTGCTGCGGGTCGTTGCACTCCCCGTCGAGGTAAAGAAAGACCGCGTCGAGCACCTTGCGGCAATCGATGTTGTGAGGTCCTCCGCAGCTCACGACCCACCGCCCTCGTTCTCGGCAGACCCCGCCGGAACCAGCCCGCGCTCCAGCGCGTACTGCTCCAGCGACTTTCGCAGACCACGCCGCCCACGGTGCAGCCGTGACATCACGGTACCGATGGGAGTGCCCATGATCTCAGCGATCTCCTTGTACGAGAACCCCTCGACGTCGGCCAGATAGACCGCCATCCGGAAGTCCTCGGGCAGCGCCTGGAGCGCCTCGGTGATGTCGCTGTCGGGCAGGTGCTCCAACGCCTCGGCCTCGGCGCTCTTCAGGCCGGTGGACGTGTGCGACTCCGCCTCGGCGAGCTGCCAGTCCTCGACCTGCTCGGTCGGGCTCTGCAGCGGCTGCCGCTGGCGCTTGCGGTACGTGTTGATGAACGTGTTCGTCAGGATGCGGTACAACCAGGCCTTGAGGTTGGTTCCCTCCTGGAACTGGTGGAAGGCCGCGAATGCCTTGACGAAGGTCTCCTGAACGAGATCCTCCGCGTCCGCGGGGTTGCGGGTCATCCGCAGCGCGGCAGCGTAGAGCTGATCGAGGAACGGCAGGGCATCCCGCTCGAACCGGGCGCCGCGCTCCTGGGTGGACTCGTCGTTGGTCTCGTCGACCAGGATCACTCCTTCGCCCCGCCGGGAACCGATCGCCGGCCCGCCGGCTGCCGTCCTGACTGGACCGCTCTCCGCGCCGGACGATACCCCCGCCACCGCCCTGGTGCGCACCGGCGCGGCGACCGGCCGCCCGCGGCCCGGCCCCGTCACCCGGCGATCCTGCGAGCGCGGGCCTGGTGTGCTGTGCTGGAACGTCATCGAACCTCCGTGACGCGGGCACTCCGGCGGTCGCACCACCTCCGTGCGACACCGGCCACGCCTGGCCTCCCGCGCTTCCCACTGGCGCCAACCACCGCGGGCTGTTCTCGATTCCCGGCGGGTGCTGTTCTCGATTCCTGGCGGGTCAGGTGGGTCGAACGGGTCGCGGGTGGGTAACCGAAACAGACGTGAGCACTCAGCCGCGGCGCGCTCAGGCCGTGCCGCCGGGCCCGTCTCCGACCATGCCTCCGGGCTCATGTCCGACCGTGTCCCCGGGCTCGTGCCCGACCGTGCCGGAGGGCTCGTCCCCGAGGCGGGCGAGCAGCCAGGACGCGCCCACCTCCGCGGCCTCCCCGATCACCTCCCCCACGGGCCGGCCGTCCCGGACCCGCACCCGGAACGAGTGGTCGGCCCCCGCCACGACGTGCACCCTGATCCCGCAGGACGGGTCGGCCACCGGCATGCCGAAGGCGTCGCGCGATCCCTGCACCACGAGGACGGGGACGCCGGCCCCCGCCAGCTCCGGCCCGCGCGACGGCTTCCCGCCCGGCGGCTCGAGCGGGAAGCCCAGCGCCAGCACCGCGCGGGCACCGACGGCACGGGCGCAGCGCACCGCCACCCGCGATCCCATCGACGCCCCGGCCAGCGCCAGGCGGTCGGGCGGGCCCAGCGCGGCGACCGCCGCGGTGAGCACGGCGTCCAGCCGGGCGGGGCGGTCCGGGGCGCGCCGGCCGGCCACCCGGTAGGGCATCTCCAGGGCGGCCACCCGGATCCCGGCGGCGGTGAGGCGTTCCGTGAGCGCGGTCAGCGCCGGCGTGTCGGTGCCGCTGCCCGCCCCGTGCAGGAGGACGACGGTGCCGACAACCTCGGCGCGTGGCGGGACGGGAACCACCCGCAGTCGTCCACCGTCCACAAGGAGGGGATCCTCGCCTGCCGTCGCGGCCGCCCTGACCGGCGCCGGTGGCTCGGCCGGGTCACTTCCGTCCGAGCCGCCCGGGAAGGACACTGCGTGGTCGGCCCGAACATCTGTCAGAATTTCACCTTGCGCATGTGACGTGCCTCGCATCATTGCCCCTTGAAGGGTAGGAACGGTCCATGTTGTCTGGCCCCGACGCCGACACTCACTCGTCCCGGGGGTCCTCCAACACGCTGGTGTGTGAGGCCCCCGCCGGCAGTGACGACCCCTACTGGGCCTTCTACGAGGAGGTCGCCTCGGCCCAGCTGAAGGAGTGGCTGCCCGCCGATCCGGTCCGCGTCCTGGACGTCTCCGGCCCGCGGGCCAGATTCGCACGCCAGATGGTCGCGGCCGGGCACGAGGTGGTCCGGGTCGTCGGGAGCCTCAGCAGCGTGGACACGCCGGGCGAGAGCGAGCCCGCTCCCGGCCCGGGGGCCGTGCGGCGGGTCGTCGGTGATGCCCGCTCGCTGGACTGGTTCCGTCCCGGCTCGTTCGACGCCGTGCTCGCCGAGGCACGGGCCCTGTCGTTCTGCCTGGCTACCGAGACCACGCTCGAGGAGATCCACCGCATGCTCCGGCCGGGCGGCCGGCTGCTGCTGTGCGTCGACTCCCTGCTTCTCGGGCTCGCCCGGCTCGCCGAGCAGCACCGCTGGGCGGAGCTGTCCGACGTGCCGCGCGCGGACGTCGTGCTCGTCCCGGCCGAGGACGGCACCATCACCCGGTGCTTCTGGCCCGAGGAGCTGCGCGCCCTGCTCACCAGTGCCGGTCTGGAGGTCGACTGGATCCGCCCGCGCACGGTGCTCTCCGCCGAGGCGGTCCGCCGGGCCGTCGCCGAGGACGTCTCCTGCTTCCCCACCCTGGTGCGCACCGAGGTCGAGCTCGCCGCCGAGCGTGAGGGCGAGTCAATCGGTATTCACCTGATCGCCTCGGCCCGCCGGCCCGACTAGCGCCGGGAATCCGGCATGCTGGCACGGTGACCACCATCACCGAAGTGCAGCGCGGGCAGGGCGACCCGTGGTCGGCTCCGGTCGCGACCGGTCCGGTCCGGGCGACCGTCACCGTGCCGGGCTCGAAGTCCGGCACAAACCGGGCGCTCGTGCTGGCCGCGGCGGCTGACGGGGTCTCCCGCCTGCGCGGGGCGCTGCGCTCCCGGGACACCGTCCTGATGGCCGCCGCCCTGCGCGAGCTCGGCGCGACGGTGACCGACGAGGCCGCACCAGGCGGCGCCGAGCCGGGCAGGCCGGGTGAGCCGGGCGCGGACCAGGGCGCCGCCGACATCGTCGTCACCGGCCCGGTCGGCGCCGTACGGGGCACGGCCGCGATCGACTGCGGCAACGCGGGAACGGTCGCGCGCTTCACTCCCGCGCTGGCGACACTGGCCCGCGGGGACGTGCGCTTCGACGGCGATCCCCGGATGCGGGACCGCCCGCTCGCCCCGCTGCTGCGCGCGCTGCGCGAGCTGGGCGCCCACATCGACGGCGACCGGATGCCCTTCACCGTGCGCGGCACCGGGGCGGTCTCCGGCGGGGCGGTGACGGTCGACGCGTCGGATTCCAGCCAGCTCGTCTCCGGCCTGCTGCTCGCCGCGGCGCGGTTCGAGCGCGGTGCGACCGTGACCCACGCCGGTCACCGCCTGCCGTCCGGGCCGTACCTCGACATGACCGTCGCCGACCTGCGGGCGGCCGGGGTGGTCGTCGACGTCGACGACCCGACCGCGGACCTGCTGCGCGCCGGGGGCACTCCGGCCGCGTCGACCCGGCGCTGGCGGGTCGAGCCCGGCGGGCCGCGGCCGCTGGACCGCGTGATCGAGCCCGACCTCAACAGCGCCGCCCCCTTCGTCGCCGCCGCGGCGGTGACCGGCGGCGAGATGACGATCACCGGCTGGCCGGCGTCCACCGAGCAGCCCGGCCGGATGCTGCCGGACCTGCTGGTGGCCATGGGCTGCCGGGCGGAGCTGGTGCCGGAGGGCCTGCGCGTCACCGGCGGCGGGCGGATCACCGGTATCGACGTCGACCTCTCCGACTTCGGCGAGGCGGCGCCGGTGCTGACCGGGCTGGCCGTGCTGGCGGACTCGCCGTCCCGGCTGCGGGGCATCGCCCACCTGCGCCTGCAGGAGACCGACCGGCTCGCCGCGCTGGCGAGCGAGCTCGGCCGGCTCGGCGCCCGTGTCACCGTCACCGACGACGGCCTGTCGATCACCCCGGTGCCGCTGCGCGGCGCCCGGCTCGACCCGCACGCGGACCACCGGCTGGCGATGACCTACGCCGTGGTCGGCCTGGCGGTGCCCGGGGTCACCGTCGACGACATCGCCACGACCGGCAAGACAGTCCCCGACTTCGCGCGGATGTGGACGACGATGCTGGCCGGCTGACCGTGGCACGCGAGATGGACGAGGACGACGTCCGTACCCGACCCGGCCGGGGCTCCCGGCCGCGGACGCGGATCCGGCCCGAGCACGCGGACGCGGCCCGCGCGGTGGTCGTCGCGGTCGACCGCGGCCGCTACACCTGCCGCCCGGAGATTGGCCCGGGCGGCCGCCCGGGCACGGCCCGGCGTGACACCCCCGCCGGCCGGCGGGAGGGCCCGGCCGGCCTGGTGGCGGCGGTGCGCGGCGGTTCCATGCGGCGGACGTCCGTCGTGGTCGGCGACCGGGTCGAACTGGTCGGGGATCTCTCGGGCAGCGCCGGCTCGCTGGCGCGCATCGTGCGCCGCGACGAACGGACGAGCCTGCTGCGGCGCACCGCCGACGACTCCGACCCGGTGGAGCGGCCGATCGTCGCCAACGCCGACCTGCTTGTCATCGTCTGTGCGCTGACCGATCCGCCGCCGCGCACCGGGCTGATCGACCGGTGCCTGGTGGCCGCCTACGACGGCGGGCTGACCCCGGTCCTGTGCCTGACCAAGGCGGACCTCGCCGACCCGGCCCCCGTGCGGGCGTCCTACGAGCCGCTCGGGCTGCCGGTGGTCGCCACCCGGCCGGACGGCGACCTCGACCCGCTCCAGACGCTGCTGCGCGACACGACCAGCGTGTTCTTCGGGCACAGCGGGGTCGGCAAGTCGACGCTGGTCAACCGCCTTGTCCCGGACGCCGACCGGGCCATCGGAGTGGTCAACGCGGTGACCGGCCGTGGCCGGCACACCTCCTCTGCGGCCGTCGCGCTCGCCCTGCCGGACGGCGGGACCGTCGTCGACACCCCGGGGATCCGCTCGTTCGGGCTGGGCGCCGTCCAGCTCGAGCGGGTCCTGACGGCCTTCGACGACCTCGCGGCCGCGACCGCCGACTGCGAGCCCGGCTGCGACCACCTGACCGCGCCGGACTGCGGGCTCGACGAGGCCGTCCGGCAGGGGCGGGCCGACCCCGCGCGGGTGGCGAGCCTGCGCCGTCTGCTCGCGGCCCGCGCGACACCCGTCTGACCGGACGGCGCCGGTCGCACGCGGTCGCACAACCGTCGGCGTCGCAGCACAGCGTGCGGCCCCACAGGGCTCCGGCCAGCCATGTGATCGACAAAGGCTGCCCGGCGGATGCCGATCATGGCTGTGCCGCACCTAGTCTCGGTCTGTGACCGATCAAGGAACGGTGCCGCGGGCGGGTGAGTTCGCCCGCGTGGCCCGGCGCCGACGCCGGCAGCCGGTGGAGGCCGAGCGCGAGATCCTCCAGGCCGCGATCGAGATGATCGGCTCGGACGAGCCCGGCCCGATGACCGTCGCGGCGCTGATGAGCCGCACCGGGCTCGGCCGCTCCGCCTTCTACGCGTACTTCCGGGACGTCCCCGACCTGCTGCGGCGGCTGCTGCGTGAGATCGAGGGCGAGCTGTCGGCGGCGTCCGCCGGCTGGTTCGACGGCAACGGCGACCCGGTCGAGGACTGCGTCCGCTCCGCCCGGACCATCGTCGGCGTGCACCTGCGCCACGGGTTCGTCCTGCGGGTCATCGCGCAGGCCGCGGCCACCGATCCGGAGCTGGCCGCCGGGTACCGGAGGGCGGCGGTCGAGGGATTTGTCACAGCGGTGACCGAGCGGCTCGGCCGGGAGCAGGCCCGCGGCCGGGTGCGCCCCGACCACCACCCGCAGAGCGCGCGGGCGTTGATGGCGATGACCGATGCTTACCTGCGCGAAACACTGGGCCACCACCCCCGGGCGGATCCCGCCGAGGTCATCCGTACCCTCACCGTGGTCTGGTCGCAGGCGCTCTACGGGCGGGCACCGGCAGAGCCTGCCGAAGCCGCCACGCCGGGCGGGCGGATCCGGGCCGACGTCCGGTGACCACCGCGCCCGTTCCCTCGACGCCGGAACTCGTAGTCTTCCCTCGTGACTCCGCCAAACCCGAGCCCCGTCAGCGCCAACCCGGTCGAGGCGGTCGACCCTGCCGGCTGGCTCGCCGACGACCTCGCACTCGCTCTGAGCCTCGCCGACGCCGCCGACCGGATCACCCTCTCCCGCTTCCAGGCGGTGGACCTCCACGTCGAGTCGAAGCCCGACAACACTCCGGTCTCGGACGCGGACACCGCCGTCGAGTCCATGATCAGGGAACGGCTCGCCACCGCGCGCCCCGGTGACGGAGTTCTCGGCGAGGAGGAGGGCCTCGTCGGCGAGAACACCCGCCGACGCTGGATCCTCGACCCGGTCGACGGCACCAAGAACTTCGTGCGCGGCGTTCCCGTCTGGGGCACCCTGCTCGGCCTCGAGGTGGACGGCGAGATGGTCGTCGGCGTGGCGAGCGCCCCGGCCATGAGCCGCCGCTGGTGGGCCGCCCGCGGCACCGGGGCGTTCACCCGGGACGCCACCGGCGACACCCGTTCACTGCAGGTCTCCTCCGTCGCCCGGCTGTCGGACGCCTTCCTCTCGTTCGCCTCGCTGGAGGGATGGCGCACCGCCGACCGGCTGCCCCAGTTCCTGAGCCTGGCCGAGCAGATCTGGCGCAGCCGCGCCTACGGCGACTTCTGGTCGCACATGATGGTCGCCGAGGGCGCCGTCGACCTCGCCTGCGAGCCGGAGGTCTCACTGTGGGACCTCGCCGCCCTGCAGGTCATCGTCGAGGAGGCCGGCGGCCGGTTCACCGACCTGCGTGGGCGGCGCGGGCCCGGCTGGGGCACGATCCTCACGACCAACGGGCACCTGCACGACGTCGCCCTGAACCACTTCCGGGACTGACCCGAGCGGGCACCCGTCCCACGATGATCGGTTTCGCGCACCGCGGCGCGCCGGCCCCGTTCCAGCGGGAGAACCGGCTGCCCGCCTTCCGCCGTGCGCTGGCGGCCGGCGCCAACGGCCTGGAGTCGGACGTCTGGCTCACCGCGGACGGAATCCCCGTCCTGCGGCATGACGGCACGCTGGGCCCACCCGGCCGCCGGCGGCGGCTGGGTGAGCTGCGCGGCGCCGATCTGCCCGGGTGGCTGCCGACGCTGGCGGCCTTCTACGACGATCTGGGCTGGGGTTTCGATCTCAGCCTCGATCTGAAGGGCCATCCCGATCACATGTCCGCGGCCGAGGCGGCGGGCGCCGTCCTCGCGGTCACCCGTGCGGCGGGTGGCACCGAGGCCGCCGCACGGCTGTGGCTGTGTGGTTCGTTTCCCGACCTGCACGAGTGGCGGCAGGCCGACGGTGACGTCAGGCTCGTGAACTCCACCACGGTGGCAAACGTGGAACAGAACGGCGGCGCCGCCGCCTACGGGGGCATCCTGCGCGCGGCGGGCGTCGACGCCCTGAACCTGCGCACACGGGAGTGGACACCACCGCGGGCGGCGATGGTCGGCGAGCTGCACGCCGCCGGTATCGCGGCGTTCGGATGGGACGCCCAGTCGACGGCGACACTGCGCCGGCTACGCGGTTACCGCCTCGACGCCGTGTACTCGGATCATCTCGGGCGGTTGATCGATGTCACCGTCGGGCACACCCGATCCGCGATCGGCGACGACTGGCCGGCGGCGGGCTCATCGTAAGGACGCGGGATGGTTGGGCCTGATGGGCCGGCCCGATCACCCGGAAGCGCTCACCCGCAATACATCATGACCCCACACGCGCGAGCAATGGGTCACCCGATTGAGGCGGGCCGGGCCGAATGTAGCCGTCTCACTACCAGAACGATTGACCTGACCGGTCGAATTTGACGAGGTACTCGCGATGGATCGCCCACCGCGAAGACCACATGTCAAGGACATCTAGGCGAAGGGACACGGGCGGACAGGCCCGCAGGGACGTATTCATGACACCGACGGCGACCAGTACCACACGCCCCGCACTACAACCGAGACCGCACGGCCCCGGCGCACACGGCCACGGCCGCCGGCCTGGTCCGCGACTTCACGGGCACGGGCATGGGCGAACGGTCAGTCTTTGACGGCGACTTTGAGCATCTTCGCGGGAAAGCCGGTGCGTTCCGCGACGTTGTCGATGGAGTAGCCCTGCTCTACCAGGTCACGAGCCTGTTCGAGGGTCCAGCCCCGACCGGGGTCGACCCTGCGGACGATCACCTCACTCGCCTGATGATGTTCCTGCGGCCAGCTCAGTCGCGCGCGGCGTGCCAACGGTCGACCTCCGAAGTTATGGCGGGCATTAGCGTTACGAACCAAGGATAAGCCAGATACGCGCCTTCCCGCTCCATGAACTTCGCGATAGAGACCACGCCAGAGTAATGCGCAACCCGTCGACCGGACACCGTCGGGACCACGGCCCGGCCCCATCATCGATGCTCACCGGACACCTGACGCTGCGCGCCGGGCCGCGTGGACAACACCGTGGTGAGACAACTGTTGACCCGGCGACTGTGCGGCGCCGAGTTGTCCGATCGACATGTCCACTTAACTTGTCCGACCGGTACTTGTCCGGTCGGTTCTTGTCCGGTAATGTCCAGCGCCCGCCGCGAACGGACGGGTGCGAACGGGTCTCTCGAACCGTACCGCCCGGATCGCGCCGGCCCGGGCGGCGGAGGTCACCTGTGGCGGTATCCCTTCATCCGGCGCCACGGGACCGACCGGCCGCCCGGGGCGCGACCGGCGGCGGATCAGTCGTCCTGTGCGGGTGCCGCCGTGCCGTGGGAACGCAGCAGGGTGCGCCACTGGCGGGCGGAGTGGCTGGCCGGTCTGGTGGTCGCCAGAAAATCCTCGAGAACGGCCCGGAATCGCACCGGGTCCGCGTGGTGGGGGAAATGGCCCGCGTCCGGGAAGATCTCCAGCCGGCTGCCCGGCATCGCCTCGTGGGCGATCCTCGCGTGCTCCACCGGGATCGCCGCGTCGTGCGCCCCCCACACGATCAGCGAGGGCATGCCTGCCGCCAGGTAGCACCGGTCCAGCATCGTGATCGCCTGGCCGTGGCCGTCCACCGCCGAGCGCAGGGTGCGCAGGAAGGCCTGCCGGGCCGTGGGGACGTCCAGCGAGGCGAACACGCGCATCAGGTCGTCCGCGTCCCGCCCGACGTCGGTGTGCAGCAGCCGCAGCGCGCGGGTGGCCGCCCAGCCGACCCGGCGCACGGGCGCTCTGGTCAGCAGCGACAGCGCATGGCCCGAGCCCGGCACCGTCGCCGCCCGCAGCACCGGGTGCAGGTCCGGCCCCACGCCCCCGGTCGACACCAGGACGAGCCGCTCGCACCGCTCGGGGAACTGGTAGGCGAACTGCATCGCCACTCCGCCGCCCAGCGAGTGGCCTACCACCGTCGCCCGCTCGACGCCCAGGACGGTCAGCAG
This sequence comes from Parafrankia sp. Ea1.12, assembly GCF_900465275.1. Lineage (NCBI taxonomy): Bacteria > Bacillati > Actinomycetota > Actinomycetes > Frankiales > Frankiaceae > Parafrankia > Parafrankia sp. Ea1.12. The sequence goes on from NZ_UBIZ01000406.1 coordinate 41,411, forward strand.
GTCGCGCATCCCGCAGGCGTAGCCGGCGATCGAATAGTCGCCCCGGGGCTTGTCGGAGCGGCCGTGGCCCAGCAGATCCGGCGCGATGACGGTGCGGCCGCGCGCCAGCTCCGGGATGAGGTCCCGCCAGGTTCCCGAATTGTCCCCGATGCCGTGGATCAGCAGCAGGGCCGGACCACGACCGGCCCGGAGATAGGCCCGCCGGTAACCGTGGACCGTCACGAACCGGGTGGACAGCTGCCGCCCCGGCCCATCGGAAGCCCGCGCGGCCGCGGTCCCGGCCGCACCCGCACCCGCAGCCGGAGCCGCGACCTCGGTCTTGTCCCCGGCACCGGCCTTGTGCCCCGCCGCTTGCCCGCCGTCCGTCACCGCCACCGACCCTAGAACTCGATGTTGTGCATCACGTGCTTGATACGGGTGTAGTCCTCCAGCCCGTAGACCGACAGGTCCTTTCCGTAACCGCTCTTCTTGAATCCTCCGTGTGGCATCTCCGCAACGATAGGAATGTGCGTGTTGACCCATACGCACCCGAAGTCGAGGCGGCGCGCCACCCGCATCGCGCGGGAGTGGTCACGCGTCCAGACGCTGGAGGCGAGGCCGTACTCGACCCCGTTCGCCCACGCGACCGCCTCGTCCTCGGCCGAGAACTCCTGGACGGTGACGACCGGGCCGAACACCTCCTGCTGGATCAGCTCGTCGTCCTGGCGCAGGCCGGCGATCACGGTGGCCGGGTAGAAGTAGCCGGGCCGGTCCAGCGGCGTCCCGCCCGCGAGCAGGCAGGCGTGCTCGGGGGCACGCTCGACGAACCCGCTGACCCGGCCGAGCTGACCGGCGCTGTTCAGCGGGCCGTAGTCAGCCTCGCCTCCGCCGGCCGCGGCCCCGCCGGCGGCGGGCGGGCCGGTCGTGGTGGCGCGGGCGGCCTCGGCGAGCGCGTCGGCGAGCTCGCCCGCGATGCCGGGCCCGGCGAGCACCCGGGTCGCGGCCGTGCAGTCCTGGCCGGCGTTGAAGTACGCCGCCCCGGCGATCTCCGCGGCGACCACGGCCGGGTCGACGTCGTCAAAGACGATCACCGGGGCCTTGCCTCCGAGCTCGAGGTGCACCCGCTTGAGCGAGTCGGCCGCCCCGCGGGCGACCTCCATGCCCGCGCGCACGCTGCCCGTCACCGAAATCATCGCCGGGCCCGGGTGGGCGACGAGGGCACGGCCGGTGTCCCGGTCACCACAGACCACGTTGAGCACACCTGGTGGGAGGATCTCGGCCGCGATCTCGGCGAGCAGCAGCGAGCTGGCGGGCGTGGTCTCCGCGGGCTTGAGCACGACCGTGTTCCCGGCCGCCAACGCCGGGGCGATCTTCCAGACGGCCATCATCAGCGGATAGTTCCAGGGGGTCACCTGGGCGCAGACACCGATCGGCTCACGCCGGACGTAGCTGGTGTGGCCCGCCAGGTACTCCCCCGCCGACCGGCCCTCCAGCAGCCGCGCCGCCCCGGCGAAGAACCGGATCTGGTCGGCCGACGGGGCGATCTCCTCGTCAAGGGTGAGCTGGCGCGGCTTGCCGGTGTTCGCGCACTCCACGTCGGCGATCTCGGCCGCCCGTTCCTCGACGGCGTCGGCGAGGCGGAGCAGGGCACGGGAGCGCTCGCTCGGCGTGCTGTCCCGCCAGCCCTCGAACGCCTCACCGGCGGCCCGCACGGCGGCGTCCACGTCGGCCGGCCCGGAGCTCGGCGCGTGCGCGAGGACCTCGCCGGTGGCGGGATTGAGCACCGGCATCGTCCGCCCGTCCAGCGACGGTGCCTGCTTCCCCCCGACGAAATTGCTCAGCGTCCGCTCCATGGGTGTCCGTTCCATGGGTGTCCGTTCCATCGGTGTCCGTTCCATGCGTCCGGCTCCCTCCGGTCGTCCGAGCGCCACCCAACGGACACGATGGTTCCACGAACCTGGTGCCACCGATAGCGCATTCAACTCGCTCTTATGCAACCGAAAACTTCGAGAAAGGACCGTTTCAGCGATGTCTGTAGCCCGCCGTGCGGGCCCGGGAGGGGCCGGGTGCGACCCTGGTACACCGGGCCCGACCGGTCCCGGTTCCGGTGGCACAGTCATCACGACGGAACGATCTGTTCCGGCGGAGCGGGAGGCGACGGGCACCGTGCGCGACACCGACACCGGAGCAGAGGCCGACGAAGCGGTCACACCGACGGCCGTCAGCAAGGCGCCGGCGCGCCGGGCGATGGTCAGCCCGACGGGCTGGTCGCTGTGGACGGACACCCTGGACGGCGCGGCGCGCCGCCCCCGGCCGCGGGCCCGCGGCGCGCTCACCGCCGACGTCTGCGTCGTCGGAGCCGGCTACACGGGCCTGTGGACGGCCTACTACCTGGCCCGCACCCATCCCGCGCTACGGGTGATCGTGGTGGAGAAGGAGACGGCCGGGTTCGGCGCCTCCGGGCGCAACGGGGGCTGGTGCTCGGCGCTGTTCCCCAACACTGCCCTCGCCGGGCAGATGCGGCCCGCCCTGGCGGCGACCGTCGACGAGGTCGGCGCGGTCGCCCGTGAGGAGGGCATCGACTGCGACTTCGTCAAGGCCGGCTACCTGAGCGTGGCGACCACACCGGCACAGGCTGCCCGGCTGCGCCGCGAGGCCGGCTCCGCCTGGCTGGACGCCGCCGCGGTGGCGGGCATCGTGCGGGTCGCGGGGGCCGAGGGCGGCGTCCTGGACCCGGACTGCGCCGCGCTCCATCCCGGCCGGCTCGCGCGCGGGCTCGCCGACGCGGTCGAGCGCCGCGGGGTCACGTTGTTCGAGCGCAGCCGCGCGCGCCGGATCGTCCCGGGCCGGGTCGTACTGGAGGGCGGGGTCGTACGGGCGGACGCGATCGTGCGCGCGACGGAGGCCTACACCGCGGCGCTGCCCGGTCTGCGCCGCGAGCTCGTGCCCGTCTACTCGCTGCTGATCGCCACCGAGCCGCTGCCGCCGGCGGTCTGGGACGAGATCGGCTGGGAGCGCCGGGTCACCGTCGGCGACGGCCGCCATATGATCATCTACGCGCAGCGCACGGCGGACGGGCGGATCGTGCTCGGCGGCCGCGGGGCGCCCTACCACTTCGGCTCGCGGGTCCGGCCGTCCTTCGACGTCGTGCCGGCCGTCTTCGACCATCTGCGGCGCACTCTCGGCGCGCTGTTCCCGGCCGCCGCGTCGGCCCGGATCACCCACCGCTGGGGCGGGCCACTGGGAGTTCCCCGCGACTGGACACCCGCCGTCCACCTGGACCGGGAGACCGGGCTGGCCCACGCGGGCGGGTACGTGGGCGACGGGGTCGCGGCGAGCGCCCTCGCCGGCCGGACGCTCGCCGAGCTGATCACCGGGCGCACCTCGGAGCGCACCGGCCTGCCCTGGGTCGGCCACTCCCGGCGGCGTTGGGAGCCCGAGCCGCTGCGGTGGCTGGGCGTGAACGGCGGCGCGCTGCTGGCGTCCGCCGCCGACGCCCGCGAGAACCGCACCGGACGGCCGTCCCGCCTCGGCTCGGCCCTGTCCGCCCTCACCGGCGGCCGCTGACGGCCAGAGACCGCTGACAGTCAGCGGCCGCGACGGCCGGCGGGCGCTCACGGCCGGCGGGCACAGGACCCGTCAGCCGCGGGCGAGGTCCGCGGCCATCGCGTCGAGGCTCGCCAGGTAGCGGTCGACGTCGGCGTCGGTGTGCTGGACGGACAGCGTCCACTCCTCCTCCCGGCCGGGGGCCATCAGCACCTGCCGGTTGGCGTTGTAGAGCCAGCCCAGCTCCGGCAGGACCGCGTTCTGGTGGGCCATGAAGGACGTGTAGTCCCGGATCGGGGCGTCGGTGAAGTGGACGCATCCCTTCGAGCTGATCCCGACTGCGTAGCCGGCGATGCCGTGGCGGGCCAGGATCGCGGTGCAGCCGTCCACCAGGCGGTCGTTGAGGCGGTCGAGGTGGGCGTAGGCGTCCGGGGTCAGGACCTCGGTCAGGCTGGCCCGCGCCGCCGCCATGACCAGCGGGTTGCCGTTGAAGGTCCCCACCTGTTTCACCCTGTCCTCGGCGACCGCGGCCATCAGCTCCGCGGTGGCGCCGATCGCGCCGGCCGGCAGTCCGCCGCCGAGCGCCTTGGCGAGGGTGACCATGTCGGGCAGCACCCCGAACCGCTCGACGGCGCCGCCGGCCGCGACGCACAGCCCGGTCTTGACCTCGTCGAAGATGAGCACGATGCCGTGCCTGCGTGTGATCTCCCGGACGGCCTCCAGGTAGCCCGGCTCGGGCAGGACGACGCCGAGGTTCATCATCGCCGCCTCCATGATCACGCAGGCGGGCTTGCGCCCCTCGGCCTCGAGCGCGGCGATCCGCCGTTCCATCGCCGCCGCGTCGTTGAACGGCACGGGCACCGTCAGGTCGACCACCGCCTGCGGGATTCCCGCGCCGTAGGCCAGGGAGTTCATGTGGTCCGCCGGCCCGATGTCCCCGTAGGGGGTGCCGATCGAGACCATCACGTAGTCGTGATGGCCGTGGTACGAGCCGAAGATCTTGACGATGGTGTCCCGGCCGGTCACCCCGCGGGCGATGCGGATGGCGTCCATGGTCGCCTCGGAGCCGGAGTTGACGTAGCGCCACTGCGGCAGCCCGAAGCGGCGGGCCAGCTCCTCGCTGACCAGCACCGAATCCTCGGTGGGCATGGCGAAGTGCGAGCCGAGCGCCATCCGCTCGGTCACCGCGCGCACGATCGCGGGGTGGGCGTGGCCCTGAACCATCGAGCCGTACCCGTTGTGGAAGTCGGAGTACTCGTTGCCGTCGACGTCCCAGACCAGCGAGCCGCGGCCGTGCGTGAGGTAGATCGGCCAGGGGTCGCGCAGCTGGTAGGAGGACGGGACCCCGCCGGTCATCGTCCGCAGGGCACGGGTGTGCATGGCCTCGGACGCCGGAGTGCGGGCCTGCAGCGCGCGCTCCTCCCGCTCGAGGAGGTCGGTCACCCGCCCGGCGTGCCCGATCCGCGGCGGGTCACCGGGACGAGGAGTCGTGGTCGTCGCGTTGGACACCGTCACCGCACCCTTCCTTTGCTCTCGACTATCGAAAGCGTAGCCCCGGGGCGCTGTTTGCGATGGAATCCGTGGAGACGGAGAGGTAGAAATGCCATATCCAGGCCAACGCCCCCGCGCCCATACGATGACGCGCAGCGAGTACTTGCCCCATGATCGGCGTCCATCGGACGAAACATCCAGGAGGATGTCGCGTGCAGTCACGCAGGTCGCCCGGTCAGCGCCAGACTCCGGAACCGCTGCTGGACGACATCAACAAGGCGATCATCGAGCAGCTCCAGCAGGACGGCCGCCGGTCCTACGCGGCGATGGCCACGGCCGTCGGCCTGTCGGAGGCGGCGGTCCGCCAGCGCGTGCAGCGCCTGCTCGACGCCGGGATCATGCAGATCGTCGCGGTGACGGACCCGCTGCGCGTCGGCTTCCGCCGCGAGGCGATGGTCGGCGTGCGGGTCTCCGGGGACACCCGCCAGGTGGCCGAGGCCCTAGTAGGACTTGATTAGGTCTGTCATTGGTTGTACTGACTGTCGTCTTCGTGTGTGTGGCGGTGGTTGGTATGGAACTGGGTGAGATGGGCCGTGTGCGGCCGGTGATCGAACGGTTCGCGG